>CAWUMN010000043.1:0-10003 GCA_963923595.1 uncultured bacterium | reverse complement strand
TGGGCGGGCTTGCGTTCGGTGAAGGCCTCGAGGGAGGTCATTTTCACCACGCGGTCGACGCGCTCGCGGATCTGGGCTGGCGGGATTTTTTTCATCCGCAGCCCGAAGGCGATGTTCTCGTAGATCGAGAGGTGCGGGAAGAGGGCGTAATTTTGAAAAACCTGGTTCACATTGCGCCGGTAGGGCGGCTCGAAAGTCACATCCTTGCCGTCGAGGAGGATTTGACCGGAGGTTGGGGTGTCGAAACCGCTGATAAGGCGAAGGCAGGTCGTCTTGCCGCAACCAGAGGGGCCGAGAAAGGTCATGAACTCGCCCGCGCGGATTTCGAAGCTGGCTTCCTTGAGGGCCTCGAAGGTGCCGAAGCGCTTGGTGACATTGCGGAGTTCGACCATGGACAACACGATGAAACTATGCCGGAGCGAAGGGGAGTTCCACGAATTTATGCGCGGTTTTTTTGCGCTTCCTCGAAAAGGGTGCGCCAGTGGTCGAGGCGTTCCTTGATGCGTTTCTCGAGGCCGTTTTCGGTCGGTTCGAAATAGCGTCGCCCTTCGGGCAGGTAGGCTTGGGGAACATACGAGCCCTCGAAATCGTGGCTGTAAAGGTAGCCCTTCCCGTGGCCTAGGCGCTCCGAGCCTTTGTAGTGTCCGTCGCGCAAATGCTCCGGCACGGCGAGGGTTCGGCCTTCGCGCACTTCCGCGGAGGCTTTGCCGATGGCCATGGTGGCGCTGTTGCTCTTCGGCGCGGTGGCGAGGTAGAGCGTGGCGTGGGCGAGGATGAGGTTCGCCTCGGGCAGGCCGATGAACTCCACCGCTTGGGCCGCGGACTGGGCGACAATGAGCGCGTTGGAGTCCGCTAGGCCGATGTCCTCGCTGGCGCAAATCACCAGCCGCCGCGTGATGAAGCGCACCTCCTCGCCGGCGTGGAGCATTTTCGCGAGCCAGTAAATGGCGGCGTCGGGATCACTGCCGCGGATGCTTTTGATGAAGGCGCTGATCGTGTCGTAGTGCGCGTCGCCGGTTCCGTCATAGACGACCGCCTTGCGCTGGATGCTCTCTTGCGCGGCTTCAAGGTCGATCCGCACTGCGCCATCGGCGCTGGCCGGTGTGGTAAGCGCCGCAATCTCGAGGGCATTCAGGCATTTTCTCGCGTCACCATCCGCCAGCCTGGCCAAAAAAGCCGCCGCCTCCGGCTCGATGCAGGCATTTTGTTTACCCAAGCCCCGTTCCGGATCGGCGAGGGCGCGGTCGATGAGCAAAAGCAAATCCGACTCCTCGAGCGGGCGGAGTTCGAAAATCTGGGAGCGTGAGACGAGTGCGCTGTTGATGCTGAAAAACGGGTTCTGCGTCGTCGCTCCGATCAACCGCACAACGCCGCTCTCGACTTCGGGAAGCAGCACATCTTGCTGGGCTTTGTTGAAGCGGTGGATTTCGTCAATGAAGAGAATCGTCCGAACGCCATTCGCGCGGCGTTGAGCGGCTTGGGCCACCACGCGGCGGATGTCGGCCACATTGCTCTCGACGCCGCTCAGGCGTTCGAATTTCGAGCGGGTCGCGCCGGCGATGACCTGGGCGAGCGTGGTTTTTCCGGTTCCCGGCGGGCCAAACAAAATCAGCGAAGAAATCCTATCGGCCTCGATGGCGCGGCGAAGGAGTTTTCCCGGGCCGAGAATGTGCCGTTGCCCCGCATATTCCTCCAAAGTCCGGGGCCGCATCCGGGTGGACAGCGGGGCATCGCTCAAGGGTTGCGCGGGCTTTTGTTCAAAAAAATCCTCCATGCGAGATCGGCGACATTCGTTGATCGTGGCCGGAAAATGAAACCTGAAATTTCGAGGCGGCGTGATTTTTGGGAACAGGGGACGGAGGGGATGGTTCCGATTGGGCCATCGGGAAAAAAATTGACACTCCTAGTGCTGCAAATAGGTTTTTTACCTGAATGAACCCGCCAGCGACCCAGATGAACGACTTGGTCAAAAATTCCGCCCTATATAAGGAATTCTTGGCCGAAAGGGATGAGATTCTCCGGCATAAATGGATCGAAAGTGAAAAACAAGGGCACGACATCGGATTTGAGCGAGCCCTCCTTGATTGGATTATTAAATACCGTGCCGGATGGCGTTCTGAACGCGCCAAAGCCCTTCGAGATCAATCGACAACAAAAGAATAACGCAAACCGCCCTTTAAAGCGGTCCCGCGAGGCCGCCAAGGACGCATGACAAACCCAATAGCCCAAGCGGAGCCTAACTCCGCAATCGCCCTCGACGCCGACGCGATCCAAAAAGCCATCCGCCGCATGGCCCACGAGATCGTTGAGCAGCATCCCTCCCCCGAAAAACTCGTCCTCGCCGGCATTCCCACGCGCGGTATCGAAGTCGCCCGCCGCCTTGCCGACCACATCGAGAAAATCGATGGCGCCCGGCCCTACTTCGGCACGGTGGATATTTCGATGCACCGCGACGACCTCTCCACGCGCGGCAAAGTCACCGCCCTCGAAGTCACCGATCTGCCCATCGACCTCGACGGCCGGCCTCTGATTTTGGTGGACGATGTCTTTTTCACCGGCCGCACGACCCGCGCCGCCCTTGATGCGGTCGCCTCGTTTGGCCGTCCCTCGAAAATCCAACTCGCCGTTCTCATGGACCGCGGCCACCGCGAACTTCCCATCCGTCCCGATTTTGTCGGCAAAAACCTCCCCACCGCGCGTGAGGAAAAAATCCGCGTTCGCTTCGAAAACATCGACGGCGTTCCCGACTCCGTCCTCGTTCTGAAACCATGATCGCCTGGACCCGCAAAGACCTCACCGGCCTCGACGAGCTTTCCGCCGAGGAAATCACCTTCCTCCTCGACACCGCCCGCGCCTTCAAGGGCGTTGGCGAGCGGAGCCTGAAAAAAGTCCCCGCCCTCCGCGGCAAGACGCTCGTCAATTTCTTCGTTGAGCCCAGCACGCGCACGCGCACCTCTTTCGAGGTCGCCGCGATGCGACTCAGCGCCGATGTGGTCAACATCTCCGCCACCGCCTCCAGCCTCCAAAAAGGCGAGACGCTCAAGGACACTGCTCTCAACCTCCAGGCCCTTCGCGCCGACATCATCGTCCTCCGCCACAGTTCGCCCGGCTCCTCGAAGTTCCTCGCCGAGCGGCTCGACTCCAGCATCATCAACGCCGGCGACGGCGCGCACGAGCACCCGACCCAAGGCCTTCTCGACATCTTCACCATCCGCGAGAAATTCGGCAAAATCGAAGGACTGAACATCGCCATCGTCGGCGACATTCTCTTCAGCCGTGTCGCCCGCTCGAACATCTTCGGCCTCCTCAAACTCGGCGCGAAAGTCACCCTCGTCGGCCCTTCCACCCTCGTTCCGAAAAGTTTTGAAAAACTCGGCGTCCGCGTCAGCCACCGCATCGACGAAGTCCTCGCCGAGGCAGATGTCGTTAACCTCCTCCGCATCCAGCACGAGCGCCAGCGAAAGGAATACTTCCCCGGCCTGGGCGAGTATGTCGCCCTCTTCGGCCTCACCAAGGCGCGTGCGGAAAAACTCAAACCCTCCTGCTCGATCATGCACCCCGGCCCGATCAATCGCGGCGTCGAGATCGACAGCGAGGTCGCCGATGGAAAACAAAGCGTGATCCTCGAGCAGGTCACCAACGGCATCGCAGTCCGCATGGCCGTCCTCTACGCTTGCGCCGGCGGGGCCGGCCTTCCTGCATGAAAAAACTCACCCGCATCACCAACGGCCGAATTATCGATCCCGCGAACAAGCGCGACGAGGTCGCCGACCTCTGGCTCGCCGACGGTAAAATTATTGCCCCACAACCCGGCTCCGAAACCGAAACCATCGATGCCTTGAACCTCGTCGTCGCCCCTGGGCTGATCGACATCCATGTCCACCTCCGCGAGCCGGGCCAGTCGCACAAGGAAACCATCGCCAGCGGCACCCGCGCCGCAGCCGCAGGTGGATTCACCTCGGTCGTTGTGATGCCAAACACCTCGCCGACCGCCGACAGCGCGGCGACGATCACTTGGATCAAGGAAAAGGCCGCGAACACGGCGTGCGTGAATATTTTCACCACCGGGGCGATCACCAAGGGGCTCAAGGGCGAGGAACTCGCGCCGTATGGTTCGCTGTTCAATGCCGGTGTCGTGGCGCTCACGGATGACGGCCGTTGTGTGCAGAACCACGAGGTCATGCGGCGCGCCGTCGAATACGCCCGCATGTTCGGCCTCACCGTCATGGACCATTGCCAAGACTACTCGCTCGTCGGCGATGGCATCATGCACGAGGGCGAGTGGAGCCTCCGCCTCGGCCTGCCCGGTTGGCCGCGCGCCGGCGAGGAAATGATCGTCGCCCGCAACATCCTTCTCGCCGAGCTTCTCGACTCGCCCATTCACTGCCAGCACATCAGCTCTGGTGGCAGTGTGCGCCTCATCCGCGAGGCTCGCGCTCGGGGAGTGAAAATTTCCGGCGAGGTCTGCCCGCACCACATCGCGCTGACCGATGCCGAGCTCGCCGCGTTCGACAGCAATTTCAAAATGAACCCGCCCCTCCGCGCGCCGGAGGACATCGAGGCCATCATCGAAGGCATCGCCGACGGCACGCTCACGATTCTTTGCAGCGACCACGCCCCGCACGCCGCCTACGAGAAGGAGGTCGAGATCGACCACGCCCCGTTCGGCATCACTGGCCTCGAAACCCAATTCGCCACCTTCCACGACATCCTCGTCCACAAGCGCCGCGCCATTGACCTCCCGCGCCTGATCGCGCTTTACACCTCCGAGCCCGCCAAACTACTCAAGCTCGACCGAGGCACCCTCTCGCCCGGCGCCCCCGCCGACATCACGCTGATCGACCCGAGTCTCGATTGGACTTTCGACAAAAACGCCTCGCTCTCGCTGTCGAAAAACACGCCCTTCCACGGTCACACTTGGCGCGGCCGTGCGGTGCGGACGATGGTTTCCGGAGAAACCGTCTGGAGTCTTTCGTGATCGGGTTTTACTTTCCGCCTCTCAATCGCCATCTTTTTCAAAATTTTCACCGAATGAACCAGTCGATCCGTTCCTTCATAGCCGTGGCTTTCGCGATTTTGCTTTTGCCGGGCATGGCCACCGCAAAAGCCCAACTTCCTGCCCGGCCTACCGAGGGTTTCACTCCTGCTGTGGTTCCCGACCCCACCGCTCCCGTCCCAACATCCGAACTCTCCGAGGTTGCTGTGCCCGCTCCGACAGTGGAGACCAATCCGCTCCCTCCCAGAAAACCCAGCTACAGCAGTTGCTCGGTGGATGGTCCTGTTCTCGCGCTGACATTTGACGACGGCCCACACCCGAAAAACACACCCCGCCTGCTTGACATGCTTAAGGAGCGCGGCATCAAGGCCACCTTCTATGTGATCGGCCAGAATGTGGCGCAGTATCCCGAGGTGATGAAGCGGATCGTTGCGGAGGGCCATGAGATCGGCAATCACAGCTATACCCATGTGTCGCTCACCAAATGCAGTCAGGACAAAGTGACCGATGAAGTTTCCAAAACCAACGACGCGATCCTGCAAGCCTGCGGTGCCAAGCCGACGACGATTCGCCCACCCTACGGCGCAACGAATGCCGCAATCACCAAGCGCCTCAATGATGAATTCGGTCTCACGGTCGTCATGTGGTCTGTCGATCCGCTCGACTGGAAAATCCGCAAGTCGGCGCATGTATCCAGCCACATTCTCCAAAACGCCAAATCCGGTTCGATTATCCTCTCCCATGACATTCATCCCACGACCATCGACGCGATGCCGGAGGTGTTGGATGGGCTTCTCGCTAAAGGTCATAAGTTTGTGACTGTTTCCGAGTTGATCGCGATGGATCGACCCGCCGGACCTGGGGTTCACTCCGGGCCGGGTGTTCCAGCCAATCCAGAGCCAGTTTCCTACGAACCCGCCTCGGCCGCTGCGCCGACTCCGTAGAAATTACTTTTCCTCTTCGGCGACTTCGGGGGCGAGGGATTTGAGCGCGCTGTGCGCGGCATGGGTGATCCACCATGTCACCGCGATCGTGACGGTGATCTCGATGGCATATACCAGCCACGCCCATGGGCCTTGATTGAGTCCTGCCTTGGTGGCTTTTCCAAAAACCGAACCGCTGTAGGCATACGCCGCGCTGATGGGGAAAAAACCTATCCACGAGGCGAGGAGAAAACGCCACGAGCGAATGTGCGAGAGGCCGAAGGCGCAGCTCACCAGGCTGTGCGGAAGGATGGGGGAAATACGCGTGAGGATGACCATGCGCCAGGCGTCCTTAGTCGCGACATGGTTGAGGGCTTGGAATTTTTTACTTTTCGCGAACCGGCGCTCCATCAAGCCGCGCAGGAGAAAACGCGCCGAGATGAAATTCGCCAGCGCACCGGCGACCGAGGCGAGCGAGACGAGCGCGGTGCCGCCCCAGAATCCATAAACCGCCCCCGCGCCGACGCTCAGCACCGAGCCGGGCAGGAAGAGGACGCACGAGAGCGTGTAAAGAATGATGAACCACACCCAGCCGACGGGCCCGGTCTGCTCGATCCACGCCATCGACTGGCGCATCCACTCGGTCCATTGCTCGAGCATTCAGCGGCCGGTGCCAGACGGGGTCACTGGAGTTTCTTTTCCAAAATCTCCCCGGCGAGGGCGGGGTTGGCTTTGCCCTTGGAGAGTTTCATCACCTGGCCTTTCAGGAAATTCAGCGCTGATACTTTGCCAGCCTTGAAATCAGCGGCTGGGCCGGGGTTGGCGGCGATCACTTGGTCCACAAACGCCTCGATCGCGCCGGTGTCGCTTTCCTGCTTGAGGCCCTTTTCCTCGACAATGGTCGCGGCGGGTTTTCCGCTGGTGAACATCTCGGCGAAAACTTCCTTGCCTTGCTTGGAATTGATGGCGCCGGAGTCGATGAGGTTGACGAGTTCGTCGAGCGCATGCGGCGGCACGGGGCAGTCGGTGATGGAGAGGGAGGAATTGCCCAACGCGCTCTGGAGGTCGTTGAGAATCCAGTTCGCGACATTTTTTGGTTTCTTCGCTCCTTTCGCAGCGGTTTCGAAATACGAGGCGAGCGCGAGATCGTTCGCTAGCACGGCGGCATCGTAATCGCTCACGCCGAAGTCGGCGACAAAGCGGGCTCGTTTTTCCCAGGGCAGCTCGGGCTTGCGGGCGCGGGCAGCCTCCACGATCGGCGAGGTTTTGACAGGGAGAAGGTCGGGGTCGGGGAAGTAGCGGTAGTCGTGTGCGCTTTCCTTGATGCGCATGAGGGTGGTCTCGCCACGGGCGTCGTCCCAGCGGCGGGTCTCCTGTTGGAGCGTGCCGCCGCCGCGAAGAACCTCGATCTGGCGGGGAATCTCGAACGCGAGGGCGCGGCGCACGCCGGAGATGGAGTTGAGGTTTTTCACCTCGATCTTGGTGCCGAATTTCTCGGTGCCGACGGGGCGGACGGAGACATTCACATCGCAGCGGAGTTGGCCTTTTTCCATGTCGGCGTCGCTGATGCCGCCGTAGATCATCACCTGTTGGAGCACGGTAAGGTAGGCGAAGGCCTCCTCCGGCGAGGCGATGTCGGCCTCTCCGACGATCTCCATAAGCGGCGTGCCGGCGCGGTTGAAATCAATGCCGGTGGCGGTCTCCATGTGAAAACTTTTCGCGACATCCTCCTCGAGGTGGATGCGGACGAGGCGGGCTTTTTTGTCCTTGGTGGCGATGTTTTTCTGGGCGTCCTTCGGATACGCGAGGTCGTGGAGCGGGACAGTGCCGCCGAGGCAGAGGGGCAGATCGTATTGGCTGATCTGGTAGTTCTTTGGCATGTCGGGGTAGAAATAATTTTTGCGGTCGAACTTGCAGACCGGGCCGATCTCGCAGCCGAGCATGAGGCCGGCGAGCGCGGTGAGTTTAAGGGCCTCCTCGTTCATCACCGGCAGCGCGCCGGGCATTCCGAGGCACACGGGGCAGACATTGGTGTTCGGTTCGGCGCCGTATTCGACCGCGCAGGAGCAGAACATCTTGCTGCGGGTCTTGAGCTGGACATGGACTTCGAGGCCGATGGTGGCGATGTATTCGGTCATGGTTTCTTCTTTGGAGCGGTGGGATTCTGTTTTGATGCGGTGGCGCGATCGAGCGCTTTTTCGAGGTCGAGTTCGGCCACGAGCTTTTGCAGGGAGGTGTCGGTGGCGGCGTTAAGGACGGTGCGGCTCTGCATGAGGGCGGCGAAGTTTTTCGTCTCGGCCGCTTGGAGGACTTGCGGGTCGTCCAGCAGAGCCTGAACGCGCGGGTGGGCCATGATTTTTTGAACGCCGGGGTCGTCGAGGAACCGCATCATGGCGTCGGGATTTTTCGACAACTCGCCGAGGCGGACGATGCGGTCGTAGGTCTCGGTGGGTAGGATGTCGATGGATTGGACGAGGCCGCCGAGAGGGCCTTTCTCCAGCGAACTTTTGAGATCGACGAGATTCTTGGAAAAGCCGGAAGCGGAGGGGGCCGATTGCGCGATTGCGCCGGCCGCGCGGACCAGCGTGATGCCGCTCCAGAGGATGAACAGGCCGGTGAGGAGGCCAAAAACCGCGCCGCCCGCACCGAAAATCCAGCGCACGAGGCCGGGCGGTTGTTGGGAGGTGCGCTTGAAAAGAACGGCGCTCAGGAGCAGGCAGATTCCCAGCACGAGCAGGGCGACGACGCTGCCGACGACCAAGCCCGCCAAAAACGAGATGCCCGGCATGATGATGCCGATGAGCGAGGCCACGCCTTGGCCCACGAGGAGACCCAGAAAACCGGAGGCGACAAAGGCACCGAAGTGCAGGCCGGCGCGAATCACGCCGCGACGCCACCCGCCGAAAATTTCCCAAAGGATAAACAGGGCGGCGCCGTAGAGGATCGCATTTTGCCAGAATGGAGAGGTGAGGTCGGCGCCCACGGCTTATCTCGGCAGGCAATCCTGCGCGCGCTGGCGCAAGGCGTGATCCACAAGCACCAAGGCGGTCATGGCCTCGACCATCACAACGGCTCGCGGCAACACGCAGGGATCGTGGCGTCCGCGCGCGGCGAGGGTGGATTCCGAGCCTTCGACCGTGACGGTTGATTGGGGCTTGGCAATGGTCGCAGTGGGTTTGAAGGCCACGCGGAAGGTCAGCGGCTCGCCATTGCTAATGCCGCCCTGGACGCCGCCGGATTGGTTGGTTTTCGTGTGGATGCGGCCGTCGCGGATTTCAAAAGGATCGTTGTGCTCCGCGCCGGTCAGCAGGGTTCCGGCGAATCCAGAGCCGACCTCGAAGCCCTTCGTCGCGGGCAGGCTCAGCATGGCTTTGGCGAGATCGGCCTCGAGGCGGTCGAAGACCGGTTCGCCGAGGCCCACCGGCATTCCCCGGACGACGGCGTCGATCAACCCGCCGACGCTGTTGCCCTCGCTGCGGATTTTTTTGATCCGGGCGATCATCGCCTCGGCGGCGGTCGGATCGGGACAGCGGACGGAGTTGGCTTCGATCGCCTCGAAAGCCACCGAATTCGCGTCGACGCGGGACTCGATGTCATGGATGCGGGAGACCCACGCGAGGATTTCGATTTCAGGAAAAAGTGTGCGGAGGATTTTTTTCGCCACGGCCGCCGCCGCCACCCGCCCGATCGTTTCGCGGGCCGAGGAGCGTCCTCCCCCCTCCCAGTTGCGAACGCCGTATTTCGACTGGTAGGTGAAATCGGCGTGGGACGGACGGAAGTGCGTTTCCATCTCCGTATAGGCCTCGGGGCGCGCGTCGGTGTTCGGCACCATGATCGAAATCGGCGTGCCGAGCGTGACGCCGCGAAAAACCCCTGAGAGAATTTTGCAGGTATCCGCCTCCTTGCGCGGCGTGACGATATCGCTCTGCCCCGGTCGGCGCCGGTCCAGATCCGGCTGAATATCCTCCTCGCTCAATGGCAGGCGCGGCGGGCATCCGTCAATGACAACGCCGACGCCCCCGCCATGAGATTCCCCCCAAGTGGAAATACGAAAAAGAGTCCCAAAAGTGCTGGCCATGTGTGG
>CAWUMN010000042.1:0-10238 GCA_963923595.1 uncultured bacterium | reverse complement strand
GCAGGGTCGCGGTTTATGATTTTACCTCTCCCTCCGCGCCTCGGTCGATTGGCGTGTCTGCAACGAAAAGCGTCTGCTATTTTCTGAGGATTTGGCGGGCGGTATCGGCGAGAATTTCCGGGGTCGTGAATTGGCGCCACTCGGCTTTTTTGAGCTGGGCGGGCGGCATGATCCAATTCTGGAGGCCATTGGGCGAGTAGGGGGCGTAGACTCCGGGGTGGTGTCCGGCGGAGGCGATGACGGCGGGCGACCCGAGCGCGCAGGCCATGTGGGCGGCGGCGGTGTCCACGGTGAGGACCAACCGCGCGGCGGCGATGGATTTTAAAAAATCGCCGAGAGGCTTGGGGGGATCGATGGCGAGGTTTTGGATGCCGGCGGCGCGGAGGATTTGGGCGAAGGCGGCGAGTTGTTCCTGCTGGTTGGGGCCGGCAGCGAGGTGGAGCGGGGAGTTGCCGCGTTCAGGCGCGAGGATTTGGAGGGCGGTGGCCCATTTTTCGGCCGGGTAGTCTTTGGCCAGGCTGGAGCTGAAGGGGCAGAGGAGCCAGCGGGTCGAGCGGGGGATGGGTTCGGGCAGGATGAGCGAGGGGAGGATTTCGGCGTCGGAGATTTCACGGCCGAGTAATTCGGCGGCGACGGAGCGGTTGGCCTCGATGTCGGTGGGGAGTTTTCCTAGCGCGGGGTAGGGGAGGAGGGTTGGTTTGAAAGTGCGGGTGACAAAATTTTCGACGGCGGGACGGCGGACGCGGGGGCGGGCGAGGAGGAGGTTTTGGCAGGCGATGCGGCGTTTGGCGCGGGGCGTGTAGAACCAGATCGTGTGCAGGTAGGCGCGCATACTTCGCAGGCAGAGCGCGGCATCGACGCGCAGGCCGAGCATTTTCATCCAGGAGGGGAGGCTGTGGAGGATGTTGACGGTCGTGACATTGAGGATGCGGCGTTTCTCGCGCAGGGTGAGGGGCAGGACGAGCGCCTTGGGGAACTGGCTTTTGGCCAGCGGGGCGACATCGGATCGCACGGCGAGGACGAGGTTTTCCTCCCCGGCCTCGCGGGCGATCAAGCGGATGCAACCCGAGGCGAGGATGAAATCGCCGATCGCGTCGGGTTTGAGAATGAAGACGCGCAACGGCGTTTACACCGAGTAGGTGGTGGAGGAGGTGTTGCCCCCGTGGCCGGTCCAGTTCGTGTGGAAAAACTCGCCGCGGGGTTTGTCCACGCGCTCGTAGGTGTGGGCGCCGAAGAAGTCGCGCTGGGCCTGGAGCAGGTTCGCGGGCAGGACGGCGGAGCGGAAGCTGTCGAAGAAAGCGAGCGCGGTGGAAAAGGCGGGAGCGGGGATGCCGCGCTTGGCGGCGGTGGCGACGATGTTGCGCCAGCCTTTCTGGGATTTCTTGATCTCGCCGCGGAAGTAGTCGTCGAACAGGAGATTCGCGAGGTTGGGCTTTTTGTCGAAGGCCTCCTTGATTTTGCCGAGGAATCGGGAGCGGATGATGCAACCGCCGCGCCACATGAGCGCGATGCCGCCCCAGTTGAGCTTCCAGCCGTATTCCTTGGCGGCGGCTTGCATGAGCATGTAGCCCTGCGCGTAGCTGATGATCTTTGAGGCGTAGAGCGCGTCGCGGACTTCCTGCACGAGGGCGGCGCGTTTTTTGGGATCGCGGGCGGCGGGAATGGCGGGATTCGGGCCTTTGAGCTTGCGGGCGGCGCGGACGCGGTCGTCCTTCATCGCCGAGACGCAGCGGGCGTAAACCGCCTCGGCCATCAGAGTGATCGGGGTGCCGAGGTCGAGCGAGTTGATGACCGTCCATTTGCCGGTGCCTTTTTGGCCGGCGGTATCGAGGATTTTGTTCACGAGCGGCGAGCCGTCGGCGTCTTTCTTCGCGAAAATGTCGCGGGTGATCTCGATGAGGTAGCTGTCGAGTTCGCCTTTGTTCCATTCGGCGAAGGTGTCGTGGAGTTCCTGCTCGTTCATGCCGAGGCCGTTTTTCAGGATGTTGTAGGCCTCGCAGATGAGTTGCATGTCACCGTATTCGATGCCGTTGTGAACCATCTTCACATAATGGCCGGCGCCCTCCTCGCCGACCCAATCGCAGCACGGCGAGCCGTTCTCGACCTTGGCGGAGATGGATTGGAAAATCTCCTTCACATGAGGCCACGCGGCGGGCGAGCCGCCGGGCATGATGCTCGGTCCGCGCCGGGCGCCCTCTTCGCCGCCGGAGACTCCGGTGCCGATGAAGAGCAGGCCTTTGGACTCCAAGTCGCGCTGGCGGCGATTTGTGTCTTCGAAAAGAGAATTGCCACCGTCGATAATAATGTCGCCGGGCTCGAGATGCGGGGTGATTTGCGCGATGAAGTCGTCCACGGGCTTGCCAGCTTTCACAAGCATCATGATCCGGCGGGGGCGTTTGAGTTTCGCGACGAGTTCCTCGATCGAGTGCGCGCCTTGGATTTTCGTTCCCTTCGCCTCGTTGGCGAGGAATTCATCCACCTTCGAGGTCGTGCGGTTGTAAACCACAACAGTATAGCCGTGGTCGTTCATATTGAGGACGAGGTTTTGGCCCATGACGGCCAGACCGATGAGACCGATGTCTCCTTGAGGCGTGGTGTTTTGCATGATCGAAACGGCAAGCGCTACTGGATTCCGATCGGCCTGTTAAGCCCAAAGTCAGACATTTTCGGGCTGGAACGAACCGCCGTTCATTTTTCCTCAAGATGCTCATCACCTCGAGGTAGATGCAAATCTATGAAAGGAGACTCTCGTTACGCTGTAAAAGGAGGGATTGGATTTCCGTGGAGAGCGTCTCGACGGAGCGGGAGGCGTCCAAAAGCACGACCCGGTTGGGATTTTTTTTCACCAAATCGAGGTAGCCCGCGCGGACGGCGGCAAAGAAATCCTCAGTCTCACGCTCGATGCGGTCGAGCTTGCGGTCGCTGGAGCGCATTCGGGCCAGAGAGGTTGCGCGGTCGAGGTCTAGCACAAAGGTCACATCCGGCAGGCAATCGCCAACAGCAAAGGCGTTGATGCGTGCGGTGTCCTCGGCGGGAATGCGGCGGGCGACGCCTTGGTAGACGGTGGTCGAGTCGAAAAACCGGTCGCTGATCACGATGCGGCCGGCCTCTAGGGCGGGCCGGATTTTTTCACGAACAAGCTGGGCGCGGCTGGCAGCGAAGAGGAGGAGTTCGGCTTCGGGCACTAGGTTTTCGCCCTCCGGCGCATGCTGGAGGAGGTGGCGGATCAACTCGCCGGCGGGGGTTCCACCGGGCTCGCGGATGAGCAGCGGCTCGCGGCCGGCTTGGCGGAGTTTTTCGGCGAGGAGGGAAATCTGGGTGGATTTCCCACAGCCTTCGGAGCCTTCGAATGTGATGAAAAAACCGGGACGCGACATTTTGAGCGATGGGCTTTGATATTCGGCGGGTTTCGTTTTAGCAAAGCCCGAATGAACTACTGGCTCGTGAAACAGGAACCGACCTCGTATCCGTGGGAGCAATTCGTGCGCGACGGCAAGACAGCGTGGACCGGGGTGCGAAATTTCCAGGCGAGGAATCATCTGCGCTCGATGTCGCTCGGCGACCGCGTGCTCTACTACCACAGCGTTGTTGGCAAGGCGGTGGTCGGCGTGGCTGAGGTGGCGCGCTCCGCGTATCCAGACTCCACGGCGGAGGAGGGTGATTGGTCGTGTGTGGACTTGAAGCCCCTCGAGGCATTGCGGCGGCCTGTGCAGCTTGAGGAAATCAAGGCCGAGCCCGCGTTGGCGGAGATCGGCTTGCTGCGCCAATCGCGACTGAGCGTGATGCCACTCAAAAAAGCCGAGTTCGACGCCATCTTGCGGCTTTCAAAAAAATGAAGATTTCCGCTCGCTCCGCAGGCTGGATCGGTGGAGCTTCCCAGTCATGACATCGGAACCCCACTTCGCGGTCGCTTCGACATTTTCTCCGCGTTTCCACGCCGTCATCGTGGAGGCGGACCGCATGGCGAGGCTCTATGGAGCGAGACTTTCGGTCCTCCACGCCGGCGAACGTTCGGATGAAAAAGTGGGTATGTTTCGTGATGCCTTCGCCGGGCTCGGGCGCGAGGAGATCGATATCTACTGGTGCGAGGGTTCGACGCCTGCCGAGGCTTTGGTCGATGCGGCGGCGAGCGAGTATTTCGATCTGTTCATCGCCGGCACGATTTCGCGGCCCGAAGATTTGCGGAATTTCACCGGGGCGATTGTGCGCGAGCTTTTCACCCGCACCCCGTGCGATTTGCTTTTGATTCCGAACCCGCAGGAGGAGCCGATCGAAGACCTCAGCGCCTGCCTTCTCGTCGAGGCCTACTCGCCCCGCTGGCGTGCGGCGAAGGATGCCTTGCGCGCGCTGAAGCCGGCGAGGATTTCGATTCTTGCGGCCGACAGTCCCTTCGCGCAGGCGCGGCATTCGGCGACGGGAAAAACCGATGTCGATGGCACGCTCGATGAAATTTGCGAAGACCTCGCCGAGATCACCGAGGAGATCGATGTGCGCCGTGTGCGATCGAATACAGGCTTCATCCTCTGCGACATCGTTCAGGAGACTGCGCCCGATTTTTTGCTCGTCGAATCCGAGTGGAAAAACCGCCAGCGCGTTATGCCCTCGCACCTCGGCTGGCTGGAGCAGGTGATTCCGAGCCGCTTGCTTCTTTTCGGAAAACCTCCGCGCGGAGTTAAGGAAACGACGACGCTGGTCCAGCCTTGACGGCCTGGATCACCACTCAACGCCCACGACAGTGAGTCCGGTCGCCACATGCGGCGTGCCACCGGAGATGTCCTTCGACACATTTTTCTCGCCGGTGCCGTAGGAAGCCGGAGCCCCCGGATTCACGGCTTGCCACGGCTTGTCGGTGAAGACCTGCATCACGATGCCATCGATGGTCGGCTTGAGTTCCGGAGCCTCGGTGGTGATTTCGCGTTGGATGCCAGAAGGGGCGACGAATTCCTCGGCAAATCCGGAGCCGATCGTGAGAGCCAGCGCCAAAAGGAAAGTGAGCGTTTTCATGGTTTCAATTAACAACCGCGCCTCGGCGTTGGCAAGCCGCCCCCCTAGTGGGAGTCGAACTACTTCCGCAGGTCGAGGATGTAGTCGGAAGGCTCGTAGTTTTCGATCAGCACCTTGATCTGGCCGTTGCGGTGCATTCGGGCCTGGGTGACCCAAATTTCCGAGGTTTTGTGAGGCGCGAAGAGGATGTCATCGTGCGTGGCGTTCAAATGCTCGGCAAATTTGTCGGGCGTGAGTCCGCCGCCGAGATGGTCACTTCGGCCGGTGGCGACATGGATCGTTCCGAGGATTTTCTCGTCCTGGATGTCGCGGCCCGAGGTGGGGAGGATTTGGGTGCCGAAACCGAGTTCTCCGAGTTCGCCGGTGACGGGATCCGAGGTGAGTTTGGCATTGTGGGCGGCGATGGTGTCCGCGTCGCCGTTGAGGAGTTCTGCTTTTTGTATGCGGCCGTTGGCGACATGCATGAGGCCGATCGTGCCGTTTTCGTAGCGCATCGGGAATTGACCGCTCGCGCCGGTGGGGACGAAATAAATCTCTCCTGCCGGGAGGTTTGCAACGTCGGGTTCATCGCCCCGGCAGAGGCCGTGGCTTTTTTGGGCCTCCTGCCCGCCGAGTTCCAATCGGAGCGTGTGGGTTTTTCCGGAATAGAGGAAATCGATCTCAACCCAATCCGCCTTCGTCATGCCTAGCCGCATTTTTTCGGCATCGCGGCTGACATCGTCATAGCTCACCGAGAGGCCGGTGCGGAGGATCGTGGGGTTCACGCCATGCAGCGTGGCGCCGCGGAATTTGTATTGCTTCGCGAACGCCGTCAGCGGCGCGGTGGCCGAGTAGGTCGAGACGCAGAGGATGATGTCGTGGTCGGGGTAGATGTCCTTTTCGAGGCTCACGGTGGTGCCTTCGGGAGTCACCGCCTCGTCGGGCAGGTCGAGGTTGCTGCCACCGGTGATCTTGTAGGCGAAAATGCCGCCGCCCTGGAGACCGAGTTCCTTCATGACGCGGGTGTGAAGCGGTTTGTGGAAAAAGTTCACCGCGTTTGCTTGGATCGGCAGCTCGGGGTTTTTGAGGAACTGGAAATCCTTCATCTGCGAGGGATCGGGCAGGTCGATGAGGATGCAGATACGCTGGCCCTCGCGGGGGGCAAAAGTGCTCTTGAGAAGGGTGGCGAGATCGAAGGCCGGAAACACGCGGCGCGCGGCTTGCTCTTGAATAGTCGCTGATTTCATGGACCCATCATTACGACCTTGGAATCGATGACGATTCAATTTTCCTCACGATTATGAAACTTCGCATGTTTTCGATTTTGTTGGTGACCCTTTTTTCGGGAGATTTTTTGAGCGCCTCAGACATCAATGCCATTGTCCTTGAGCAAATCCGCACGATGCCCGATGGCGGAGGATACGCCACAACGCGCGAGGCCCACGCGGCCTTGATTTCCTCGGTCCAGCTTGGTTCGCAAACGGTCGCCATCCAGCCTTCGAAGGCGAGTCCGAGTTACTGTTCCGGTGCGACCTACTTGGTGTTTTTGAAAACGCTCCAGGCGTCCGAGAAAAAGGGACTCATGCCGCCGCTCGGGAGCCTCTGGGCATCGCTCACGCCCCAATCCTCGCCGGATGGTGTCGGTATTTGGGGACGCTGGAATGCGAACGGCCCCGGCGCCTCGCGGCTTTTCCACGAACTTGCGCTTGGTCGGAATTTCACCAGCTACGCCGAGGCGAGGCCCGGGGATTTTTTGAAAATCTTCTGGAGCGATGCGGTCGGCAAAAACGAGCGCGGGCATCTCGTGGTTTTTCTTGGCGAGGAGGAGAAGGATGGCGTGCCGCATGTGCGGTTCTGGTCGAGCAACAAGCCGCACGGATATGGCGAGAAGAGTGTGCCGAAATCGAAGATCGCCCGCGCCATTTTCTCCCGCCTCGAGGTGCCTTCGAACATTCGCAACCTCGCCTCTATCCCCAAAAAAGACGAGTATTTGGCGAGCATGTTGTCACGCGAGTCGAGTTTCACCGAGGTGCTTCGGCAGATCGGTGTCGCCACTCCCTGAGGCGTTACAGAGGGAGCGTTTGGTAATCGAGGCAGAGGAAAATGGTCAACTCGCCGCCATTGGGGAGTTGGATTTTGCGGAGCGGCGAGACTTGGGCGAACGCGCCTTTGATCGTCTGTGGGAGGTCAGAGCCAAGGAACAGCGCGTTGCGTCCGGCGAAGAGGTTGTAGCCTTTTTGCTCGGTGAAGAATTCATCGACCACCAGATCGCTCGCGACGAAGTCCGCATACGAAGGCCAGAGGCCGAACTGACTGGTGAGGGCGGGGGATTCGGGGACGAAGACCGGCGGGTATTCGCTTTGGCCCGAGGTTTTGAAAAACACTGCCAGCACCGAGGCCAGATCGGTGTTTTCGGCGATCAGGAAACCTCCGCCGTCACTCGCGGGAATCTCGCGCGTGGCTTTGTTTACCTCCATTGCGATGGAGGACCAGATGCCCCGCATGCGGCCCTCCTCGCGGAGCATCACGGCGCTTTGGAGCAAGGCCAGCGCCACCACCGCCGATCCGGCGAGGGGCAGCCAGCGCGAGCGGGCGAAATATCCGATGAGCGCCGCCAGCACAGGGATCAGTGCCAGCCAGGCCCCTGTCGAAAAGCTCCGGCCGATGAGGAATTGATACATGGCCCACAAAGCGGGAAGGCCGCCTGCGACCGCCAGGAAGCGCTCGCCGCCACGCTTGAGGGCGCCCAATCCCAAGGCCGCGATGCCCGCAAGCAACGCGATCCCCCCGGCGAAGGAATACTCTCGGAAAAACTCGATGAGGTTGTGGCCCCAGCCGCCGGGTTGGGGACGCCACCAGGTCTGGAGCGTTCCGCCGGCGATCGGAATCCACTCGAGTTTGGCATTCCATGCGAGGGGGCTCCAAAGCACGGCCAGCGGCAGAACAATGAGGGCGGCCACAGCAGCCCAGTCAGGTTGTTGTTTGTCCCGAAGCACTGCGAGGATCGCGATGCAAAAGCCCAGCGGCACAAGCACCGCCTCGTAGCGGAAGAGGCAGGCGAGCGCGAAGCACGCGGCGGCGGGGAGCCAGTCCTTGCGGCGGCCTTCGATGGCTGAATACGCGGCGAGGAGGCCGCCGAGAATGCAAACGAGCGCGGGCATTCCGGGGCCGACAGTAACGCTCTGCGCATTGAAGACCGGCAGGGCGTTCAGAGCGACGACGATCCATCCCGCGACGGCTTCGTTGAAGAGCGTTCGTGCGAGAAGAAAGGCAAGCCAACCGGCGAGGAGAGCGAACAGGGGCCAGACGAGACGGAGGATTTCGAGCGAACCGCCGGTGAAGAATCCGATATAGCGAACGAGGTAGGCGGTTGCCGGCGGGCCATCGAAATACGCGGCGGCAAGTCGGTCGCCGCACATCCAGTAATATGCCTCCTGCGGCGCGATGCCTTGGGTCGCCAGCCAGATGATCCGGACCAACGCAAGGACTCCGAGAAAGACGAGAAGGGGTTTGGTTTTCACGGGTTCAAAAAATCGGGATGGGAGGAGTGGAGGGCGGGAACGAGACGCGGGGCTATTTTTTCCCAGAGCAGGGCGAGGAGAAAAACAACGCCCAGCGCGCAGGCGATTCCAATCAAAGAACCAGCGACGACATCCAGCGGCCAGTGGGCTCCGACATACATGCGGCTGAAGGCTACCAGAGCGGCGGGAATAAACGCAATCCAGCCCCGGCGGCGGTAGAAAAGAAAGCAAACCGTGGCCATCGCGAAGGAGTTCGCGGCGTGAGAGGAGGGGAAGGACTTGCCGGTGGTGGCGGGGGGTTCTGGCGAGGAGGTTTTTGTTTTGAGAGGCAGGAAAACCGCCATAACGCGCGGGGTGGCTTTGGCGAGATCGATCGTGCGGACACCCGAAAGAACCTCGTGCGGGCGCGGGCGCTGGATGGTGTGTTTGAGCGTGCGGCAGAGGAGGCCGTCATTGATGCCGATGGCGAGGACGGCGGAAAAAACCATTGCCCGCGCGCGGAATCCTCCGAAAAGCAACAACGCCACTCCGGCGATCACAACGAGTGGCCACCAGGCGGCCCAACTCGAGAGCGTGGCCATGACGATATCCACAAGTGTCGGCTTCGGCATGGTGTTGAGGGCGATGAAGAGGTCTTGTTCCACAAGCGCGTTTGTTAGCCCATAGACATTCGTGGAACGGTGGGCGCAGGCAAGCCTTCAGCCTCAGGGGTTCGAGAGAAATCCGGTTGCCGCCATGGTCTGGTGCTGTAAAAAAACGGCATGTTTGCACCCACACCCGCGATCATGCACACGCGCTCGGGAATGGTTTCGCGCCACATGCCGGTCATTCAATCATGGGTGCTGGTGGTTGTTTGCGCCATGGCGCTGGGAACGGCCGCGCAGGTTTTCGGGCCGCGCCGGATTCCTTGGGTGGAGGATCACTCGCGGCGGGTGGAGTTGAAGGCGGCGGCGGCAGGGATGGAAATGGTCGATGTTCCACGCGCGAAGGAAATCGTCGAGACAGGGGAGTTTTTGGTGTGTGACGCGCGGAAGATCGAGGAGTTCGATGCGGGCCACCTGCCCGGTGCGGTGTCGTTTCCCTTCAGCGCGCATGAGGAGGCCTATAATGAGCTCGCTGCGCTGTTTTCGTCGGAGCAACCAGTGATGGTTTATTGCAGCGGGCGTCAGTGTGACGACGCGTTCCTGCTCGGAAAATTCCTGCGCGCGCAGGGCAGCAAGAAGGTGCTTTTGTTTGTGGAGGGCATTTCGGGATGGAAGGAGGCGGGGCTTCCGCTGGATTGAAATGACTCGACCACCCGACATTCGCCACCCCTTGTGGATCGCCATCGAATGGATTGGCTGCCTTGCTCTGGCCGGTGTGCTGATTGCCGCTGGGTTACCCAAAATCTTGAATCCCGACCAGTTCGCGCTGGCGGTGTATCAATACCAACTCCTGCCCGCCGTGTTGGTGAACCCTGTGGCCATCTACCTGCCGTGGCTGGAGATCAGTTGCGCGGCGGCGTTGGTCGCCCTGCCCGCGGCACGGCGCGGGGCGTTGTTGCTGGTGGCTGGAATGCTGGTGGTCTTCACGATAGCGATTGCCTGGGCGGTGGTTCGCGGTCAATCGATCCCCTGCGGTTGCTTCGGCGGGGATGATTCCGCAGCGGCGGGTTGGTGGTCCCTGGCGAGGAATTGCGGGCTCTTGGGTTTGACCGCGCTCGCCCTCCAAGCCACGCGGCAAAGTTTGTAGCCA
>CAWUMN010000041.1:0-10314 GCA_963923595.1 uncultured bacterium | reverse complement strand
TCACATCCAGGTGCGGTTGGCCGAAAAACTCCTCCGCTCGGTGATTCCATGAAAGGCAGCGCCCTTGTGTGCTGAACTCGATCACGGCGAGGGGGGAGTTGTTCATGTGGTAATGCAATCGCTGGCCAGCCTCGGCGATCTCGCTCGTGCACAGGCGCTGACGGGACACCTCGCGCACCGTGGCGATAATCGCCTCGGGTGCTTGCCCGGATTCGGTGGGTTCAGGAGCGGAGTGAACCTCGAAGTGCCGCACCCCGGCAGGCGTCTGAATAAAAAAATCACGCTCAAGCATGTTTCGCCCTGCCAGCGTTCCCTCGATGAGATTTTTCCAGAAAAAGCACATCGTCTCTGGCATGCCCAATTCATGGCAGGATTTTCCAATGAGCAGGGCGGGATTCGCTCCAAGGATCACTTCGCTTTTCGGATTCGCATAAAGAAGCCGCCCCTCGGCATGCAATTGCAGAACGATGTCTGGAAAGTGCTCAAGGATGGATTTGAACATCATATCCCGTTTTGTGATGGCACCGAGGAGTCGGTGGGGCATGGGTTTTCACCGCATGGTGAGCTCAAGGGGCTGGCTTTTCGATCTTGAATGAGATTTTCAAAACTCATGGGTAGGATCAAGGCTTTGCGTGAGGCGGATACAAGGATTATAAAATAATCAAACCGGTCAATCTTTTTACCCTTCTAAGAATTTGCTCATGCGAAAAGCTGTCGCGTGTAGTCGGACTTCCAGGATTCCGGCGTCCGGGTGCTTTCCGAGTTTGCCAGTGTGACAAATCGGTTCTTCAAATCCGCCGCGAAATCCTCGACCAGCTCGAAGGCTGTCCCCGCAGTGACCTCTTCTTTGGTTTCGCCTGGGCGCCATTCCTCCTGGCTCCTCGCGCCACCGTCTCCAAGGGAGCGCTGTAAATCTCCCGCCTGGCGGAGAGCGCCCCCATCAATTGACGGATGGCAGAAAAAATCAACACCGTTGAGAATCGTTTTACGGCGCAGGTAGGAGGCCACCGAAAGTGCTCCGTCCCCGATGTGCTCTCCAAACAACGCGAATAGGGCGGCGCGTCCGCAGTGGTCGGGTTGCATCCAAGCCTCCATCCACTGGCGGAATGAGGCCGGGATTTGCTCGCGACCTGAGGCGGAGACAATCACAACATCGGCGAGGGAGGAGGCGTGTGCCGCCGCGCGGCGGGAATCCCCATCGGCGAGAAGATGCATTTTCCAAATCTGGACCTCGACCGAGACAGCCTCGCCGATTTCGCCCCGGAGAAATTCACAGGCACGAAGCGCGCGCGCGGCCGAAACGAGGTTTTCGTAGACAATGACGATTTGGAATTTCCGGTGGCCGGGTTTCACGCCGGCGATGTCGCTGCATTTTTCGATCAAGTGGTCCATTGGAATTTGTTTTTTCGAGTGGTTGGTTGGTCGGGATTATTTGGGGCGCCGTGCCCGCTTTTCCCGGCGGGAGTTATCTTTTCCCGAGGCGCGGATCGCCATGGGGAGTAGGCCCCATTGGGGGGGGGCGAATCTTGTAACGGGAGTCTGAGACAGGGAATCACCCCATGGAGCCACCGGGCGGTCGGCCGTAACGATTCGGCTCCTATGAACGAAATTCCTTTTCGCGAAATCTCCCCGGACGAGCAATTGGAGCTCTTCGATATTGTGCCAGACACGCCGTTGCCACCACCGCCGGCCCACCTGCGTGATAATGAATCCGAGGAACCCCACATGGAATGGCTGCAGCGCCAGTCCGAGGACGGCCTCCGGATTTTTCTCCAAATCCTCGAAAACACCCCGGGATTCCGCCGCCCATGAGCACCACCACGATCCCAATCGACACACCCCGCAGGAAAAAGTCCGGCGCGTCACACAAAACCTCGCGGGCTGAAACAATCGTCACCGACCTCTTCGCCGAAGCGGATATTCAAATCAACGGAGTCCGACCCTGCGACATCCGGGTGAACGACTCTCGGTTTTTCTCCCGTGTGCTGGCCGAGGGAACTCTAGGCTTTGGCGAGGCCTACATGGAGTCGTGGTGGGACTGCGACGACCTCGAGGAGCTTTGCTATCGAGCGATCCGGAGCCACATCCACACCCGCATCCGCCCTAGCTTGGGAGCGATCGTCGAGGTGGCTCTCTCGCTTTTGCTCAACCTTCAAAACAAATCCCGCGCGCGAGTGGTGGGGAGAAAACACTACGACCTCGGGAACGACTTCTTCGGGGCGATGCTCGATCCAGCGATGCAATACTCGTGCGGGTATTTCCATGGCACGGCCGATCTCGCCACCGCGCAGGAGCTGAAGATGGAACTCATCTGCCGCAAGCTGGGTATTCACCCCGGCATGCGCGTGCTCGACATCGGCTGCGGCTGGGGCGGCCTCGCCCGCCACATGGCCACAAACCACGGCTGCGAGGTCGTGGGCCTCACGATCTCGGAGGAGCAACGCCGCTACGCCGACAACCTCTGCGCCGACCTGCCTGTCGATATCCGTCTCCAGGACTACCGAGATGTGGACGGGATTTATGACCGCATCGTGAGCGTGGGGATGTTTGAGCATGTCGGCCCGAGAAACCATCTGGCCTATATGAAAAAGGTCCGCAATTGCCTGAAGCCGGACGGCCTTTTTCTGCTCCACACGATCACCGCGAATGAAATTCGCCGCACCTGCGACCGGTGGATCTCGAAATACATCTTCGCGAATTCCATGCTCCCGACCGCCTCACAGGTGCTCCAAGCCTCGGAGAGTTTGTTCGTGACCGAGGACCTTCACAACCTCGGCCAATACTATGTGCCGACGCTGCGCGCGTGGGAGTCGGCATTCATGAAATCCCGCGAGGAATTCCGCTTCCGCTACGGAGAGGAATTCGTCCGAATGTGGAGACTTTACCTCCTGAGTTGCTCGGGCGCCTTCCGCGCCAGAAGCCTCCAGGTTTTTCAATTCCTGCTTTCTCCCGAGGGCGTGGAGGGGCACGAGCCGCTCCGCTTCACCTGACCCCCGAACCCAGGCGGCGTGGTTTTGGGACTACACCCCATACCGCGCCGCCGAAGCCCTTTTTAACCTGCCCGCCGTGAAAACCAACCACCCTGTCATCCGAACCCTGTCGATCGCCTCGGCGATTCTTTTCACCACCTTTCCACTACGTCACGCGGCTGCTGAACCCCAGAACCGCGCCGCGGCGACCTTCGATATGCCGCTGCTCGAATTCGGCGACGGCCGACTCGAGGGCGTCTTGGCCAAACGCGAATACAGCTTCCGGCTTCCGGAGCATATCCGTCAGGAGCCGGGCAGTGAAATGATCCTCAGCTACCGCGCATCGCCGCTTCTGCTCGATGTCTCGACCTTCACGGTCTCGCTCAACGACCGCCAGATCGCCAGCGCGCGGTTGGGGCGTCCGGAGGGTGGAGTGGAGAAACAAACCGCCGGCACTCTTAGCGTGCCGATTCCCGAGGGGGTGTTGCAGCCGGGATGGAACCGTCTCGTAGTCCGCTGCCTCCTGCAAACCACCCAAATCCTCTGCCGCGATGTGGACAATCCCGCCGCGTGGCTCGAGTTCGACCCGAGCACGAGCATCCGCGTCGCCTATTCCAACCAACCGCTCTTTGCGGAGCTTGCGAGGTTCCCCGAAAGTATCGCCGAGCCGGTTTTAATGAATCTTCCGGAGTTCCGGTCGCTCGACAAAAAAAACAAGCCCGCACCGGTTGTCTCCTTGTTGCTGCCGGAGGAGTCGGGCGATCCGGAACTCCGGTCGTTTCTCATCGCCGCCACCCGATTGGGGCAGACGGTCTACACCCCGCCTGAGGCCGTGACTGTGGGCGACATCGGGGAGTTCGCGGAGGTTTGTGAGCGCCGCAATGGGGTCCTCATCGGCCTGCACGACCAACTGGCCGATCAGCCCCTGCCGGGACACATCAAAAAAGCCCTCGCCGAACTCCAGCCTGGGGAGGGATTTCTTGCCGAGCTGATCTATGGTCCGCCGGACTCTGTCCAACGCCGCTGGATCGTCTTAAGCGGAGCCGATCCCGCCGGTCTCGAAAAAGCCGCGCTCACCCTTGGAAGCTCGGTCGCCCTACGTTCCGTTCCTTCGAATCCCTGGATTATCGCCAAGGCTCCGGAAATATCTCCCATCGTCGAAAAGATGTCCCAGCCTGCCGTCGGGCCGGTCAAACTCTCCTCGCTCGAGAACGGCGAAATCCTCCTTCGCGGGATTTTTCGAAATAGCACCTCACGCCAGATCGCCTTCCCGCCTGGGTTTGAAACCTCGAATGCGGGATTTGTGGAGTTCGACTTAAGTCACGCCGACAACCTCGACAAAACCTCGGCCTTCGAAGCCCGCCTGAACGACATGGTCCTCGGGAGTGTGGCGTTGACACCCTCGAATTCTGGCGCCGTTAAACAACGCTTCGCCATTCCGGCGGGAATCGCCGGCCGCGACCCGTCGCTCCTGACCGTCTCGAGCTACCTCGATATCGGCAGCGTCGATTGCGCCCATCGAAATGAGGAGCGCGCGTGGTTGAACCTCTCCGGGGATTCCGTGGTGGATCTGCGGACAGTTCCTCTAAAAATCAACGACCTCTCGCGGCTGAACCTTCTGTGTTTGCGTGATGCCTTTCTCCGACGAACTGCCCTCCTCGTGCCCGAGTCGCCGGATTTCAACCGCAACGAACTCCTTAAAGTCATCGGCCTCCACCTCGGCTCCCGCCTGCCCGACATGCCAGTGCTGTGGCCGCAAATCGCTACTTATGGCCCCGGTTCGCCCCCCGAGTTGGAGCGAATTCAAAACCGATCGGGCCTTGTTCTTGGCTCAGCGTTTCAATGGCCGGAGGCCTTCGGTGAAAAAAGTCGGCTCGTTATTGAGGGTGGGGGAACTCATGGCGATCAAATCATCCTCCGTGGGGAGAAAGTGCCGATGACCGATTTCGATTCTTCTCTGAGCTTCGTTCAACTCGTGGCGTCGCCATGGAGCTCTGGCGAGTTTTTCGCGGCGATCGGGGGCCTCGAAAATTACGCCGGTCCGGCCACAGTTAATTTGCTCACGAACCCAGCAATCTACGAGCGCCTTCGCGGCACCGTTTCGGCTCTGGATACTGACAAGCGGCTTTTCACATACGATGTGCGGACAATTCAGGAGGTCTCGCTCTCGGATCAAATGCGCTTCGCGTTCTCGCCTGAACACCGGCAGGAAGACATCGAGGGGGCGGAAATTCAAAAAACCGAAGCGGGCATGGCGGCGACCACTGCCAATATCGGCATCGCTGCCGGAGCATTGATCCTGCTCGCCAGCCTTTTTCTGATCCAGCGTCTCGTGGTGCGCCGCCGTCGCCGCAACCATGTGATCGAGGAGGGGGACGAGTTGTGAGGAGCGCCATTCTGGCCTTAGCACTGGGATGTCTCGGCGCCGCCCCGGCGATTTCACAGGAGGCCTCGAACACCCTTCTCGTCTACGACTCCATGACCAAGCCGTTCTCGATGGAGAACGAAATCGATCCCATCGCGATCCTGCTGGCGAGATTCGATCCCACCATCGTTCGCCGTGCTGCCACCGAGGTGCAGCTTCCCGACATGGAAAAAGCCGCACGGATCGTGGTGGTAGGAACGGGAGGATTTCCGGCCATGCCTCCAGTGTGTCTGGATTATCTGGAAAAAACGACCAAGCCGCTGGTCGGTATCGGCGCGGCGTCTTCGCTGGGTGTTCCCGGTAAGATTCGATCATTTCTCAAGCCGTCGGCTTTGACTGCCGGGCAACTGATTTATTCAGGGTCGGAATGGCCGGCGCAGGTGGACCCGTATTTTCCCGTGGAGGTTGCGTCTGCCAATGTCCTCGCGCGGGTTCTCTCGTCTGGACATTCCAGTCCGATCTGCTGGCGGGAAGGGAACCGCATCGGCTTCGCCGCGCTTCCATCCTCCCCTCCGCTTTCGATGATTTTTTCAGATGCCTTGATCGATCTGTTCGATCCCAGTGCTTCGACAACGCCAGCGCTGCTTTTCATCGTGAGGGACTTCAATCCCTCCTGCTCGGCGGAGTCCTTGAGGCGGTTGACGGATTATTTCTCCCACGAGGGCATTCCTTTTGCTGTGACGACCCAGATGCGAGATCTGCCGGAGGGAACCTCGCCGATGCCGCGGGAGGAATTTGTCGGAGCTCTCGCCTATGCCGAGTCACACGGGGGGCGAATTTTCATCCGTGATGGGGAGGGGCTCAAGGACTCGGCGAATTTTGCCCCGCTCAAACCATGTGGAATCGAAGATCCCGTCCAACCCGATTCCACAGCGCTTCAAATCGGCCGTCCCGCCCTTGTGCGCACGCCCGAGGATTCGGTGAGTTCTTTTTTCATCCATACCCCGATGCGTCTCTCTAGTGGCGGGTGGCTTTGGCCAGCAAATGTGCGTGGCGGTTTGGATGGCGATCTTCTCGGCGATATCCGCAAGCAGGTGCACGAAATCATCTCGTTTCGCGGAGGAGTGGCCGGGGTCGTGATACCCGCCTGGCTGCCATTTCAATCCATGCGCGATCTGGTCGACGCCGCCCGATCCGTGGGTGTGACGCCCATCGATCCTCTTACAGCCGTTCCCGAACCCAACCCTTTCAAAAAACCATGAGATTCCTCATTCCCTTCCTTCTGACTGCCGTGAGCCTCCAAGCACAACCTCTCGGCTTGCTTGAGCAAGCCACGGTCCTCTCCAACGAAGGATCGCATCGCGAGGCGGCCACCATTCTCCAGCAAGCAGCGGAAGCCGAGCCTGGCAACGAGGCGATTTCCTTTCGCTTGGCCAGTGCGCTGGTCTTCAGCCATCGCTACGACGAAGCGAGGGGACACTTCGAACGGCTCGCGAAATCCTGGGACCCTAAGATGGCGGCCATGGCCACATCGAGCTTGGCGGCGCTGGATCGCACCGAAGCGGAGGAACGCGCTGCGAAGGCCAAGCCGCCATCCGCCGCCGAACTTCGTGCCCGACAGGAATACCTCGCCAGAAAGGCTCTGTTGGACCGCCGACAGAAAGTTTACGACCTTCTGGCCCAAGGAGAGGATTCGAGAGCGCTCGCTTCTATCGAGAATTTGGAAAAACAGAACGAAGCGACCCCGCCTTTGATCCGCGAAAAGGCCGCGATTTTGAGCCGGATGGATCGCACTCAAGAAGCGCTTGCTGCTTTGCGGTCCCTCTTGGAAAACGGAACACCCTCGAAGGATACCCAACTCCAGCTTGCCGCTCTGTTGATGAAGGCTGGCCTCCACGACGAGGCGTTTCAAATTTGGCGCGAGCTGCGCGATTCCGGTGGCGACTCTGCAGAGAGTCGGCAGGCGGCCTTGGAAATCTCCGCCCTCGCCCCCAGCCTGAATCTCGATCGCTGGTCATGGGGCGAATTGGATCTCTATGCTTCCTACCTTCAGCGGTTCGATATTGGTGTTGCAAATGGACGCCTTCGCGAAGGCACCTTTGTTCCGGGTGCTCGGTGGATCGAGCCTTTTGTCCAAGCCGATTTCAGCATCGATTCCGATCCCTACGGCGGAGGCGTTGAAGGACTTTCGACGATCTACAACGAAAACCTCGCGGGGTTTCACACTGGCGCGCGCATCCGCCCGTTTCCCATGCAGTCATTTACCCTTTATGTCCTCGGCGGTATTCAAAAGGACCTTCGCGGCACCGAGCAGCACCACGGTCAGTGGTTCTGGGAACTGATCACGGGTCTGAACGGCTTTTGGGCGTGGGGGCCAGGAAAGGAGTGGTCGTTTGTCGATATCGAAACAGCCACGCCAGGAGGGATGCCGCTTCTCCCTAATACCATGAAAAATTGGACGCCAAACGCCTGGGCTCCTGTGCGCTTGAGGTGGGATTGGTTTCTCGAAGCCGGTGGTGATGCCGCCTACTACACACGGCTCTCGGACTGCCTCGGCTATGGCCAGTCGCGTCAGGGATTCCGTCTCGCTCAATTCGGGAAAGCGGCGGCCTACGATGCCTATGCCTTCGAAAATCTCACGATGGATACCGAGGGGAATTACTATGACAACTACTTCGAGGCCGGCCCGGGAATGCGACTCGTCACCGCGCCGGTGGGCGCTGCGATTTTCACCACCAGTGTCGAATATGTCCTCGGCGCCTATCTCGGCCGGAATGCGGGTGACACGCGCGGCGACCTCGACCCGACCTATTCGGATTTCCGGATCACCGCCTCGCTTTCCCTTCGCTGGTAAACCGCCATGAATCTCCTACACGACATCTTCCTTCTAATGGCCTACACGGCCGCTGTCGGCTTTTTCATCTTTGGGGTCGATGATCTTTTTTTTGACCTTCAATTCCTCCGCCGATTGCGAGGTCGACGCGGCGATCCGCCGGTTCCCATCGAAGTCCTTCGGAATGAACCTGAAAAACTCATCGCTGTTTTCATTCCGGCTTGGAACGAAGGAGGCATCGTCAACCGCATGGCCGACTATACTCGCAAGACGCTTCTTTACGAACATTACGATCTTTTCATCGGCGTCTATGCGAACGACTCGGAGACGAATCGCTGCGTGGACGAGTTGGTCAAAATCTCCCCGCGCATCCACAAAGCGCTTGTTCCGCACAATGGGCCGACCTCGAAAGCCGATTGCCTGAACCATATCTTCGAGTCCATGCGTGCCTGCGAAATTCCGGGTCGCCGCGAATACGAGATCATTGCCCTGCATGACGCCGAGGACATCCTGCACCCGCTCACGCTGAAGGTTTACAACCACTATGTCCCCGAGCATCTAGACATGGGGCAGATTCCCGTTTTTCCACTCGAACTCCCGCCGCTCACGCATTGGGTTGGAAATTCCTACCTCGACGAGTTCGCCGAGCTTCATGTGAAAGACATGTATTCCCGCGAGGCGATAGGCGGCGTTGTGCCCTCGGCGGGAGTCGGGACTGCCTTTTCTAGGAGGTCGCTGGATTTTCTGTCACAGCAGAATGGCGGCATGCCGTTTCCTGAGGGCAGTCTCGCCGAGGATTACCTCGTGGGTATGGACCTGAGCACTGGCGGATTCCGGACCGGTTTCATCGACAACCCAGTCATGCGTGAGGTCACAAAGCGCGATTCGAGGGGACGCGTTGTTTCGAAAAAAACCATCAGCGAGCGCGTGGCCGTGCGTGAGAATTTTCCACGGCTTTTCCTTCAGGCGGTTCGCCAAAAGGCGCGCTGGATCATTGGCACAGCATTTCAAAGCTGGGAGCACGCTGGCTGGAAGGGTGGCCTCGCGGCCCAATACACACTGGTGCGAGACCGCCGCGCCCCGGTCGTCCATACGATCAACGCCGCAGGGTATTGCGCCATCGGATACATGCTCGTGGATTTTGGAGTCCGACACACCGCGTTGGCGAATGCCCTCTACATGCCGCCGTTGTTCGAATCCGGAGGACTCCTCTGGAAACTCGTTCTCGTGGACACAGCTCTACTTTGCTACCGGCTCGGGCAAAAGGTCTACCATGTGACCGAGGTATACGGGTGGAAGCAGGGCCTCTTCGCGATTCCGCGCTACCCCGTGGCAAACTTCATCAACATGGGCGCCACCTTTTGGGCGACCTTCCTCTACGCGAGGCACCGCATCCTCAAAAAACCGCTCGCCTGGGCGAAGACGAAACACATTTTCCCTGGAACCGCCGAACTCGGCGAGTTCACCCGGTCGGTCGAGGATTTGCTGATCGATGAGGGCTATGTCCTCCGCAACGACCTCGAAGGAATTCTTCACAAAAACCGCGACCGCTCCGCTCCCCGGGCGCTTCTTGAAATGGGACTGATCGATGAGGGGCAATTCTGCGACATTTGGTCGCGGCACTCGGGCCTGGAGTTTCGTGCGTTGGATGACGAAGGGAGTGTGGATTTGGCGCTTCTGGATTCTTGGACTGAAAAAAACGCCATGCGCCATGAGGCGCTCCCTATCGAGCGGCGAGGGGATGGCGGAGCGATTTTTGCTTTCGCAGAACCTCCCGCTGAGCGGGATTTGATCCGGATCATGGAGATCGTCAGCACTCCTGTGGAGCCTGTTCTCGCCTCTCCAGGACGAATCAAGGCACTCCGCAACCGCGCTTACCCAAGCCGACTACTTCCGTCTCGCATGGATTCAAAAAGCATCTCCGTTTCTCGGGAAAACCTCGCAAACTCAGCACCAAGTATTTTGATCATCAAGGCACTCGGGCCGCTCTTTTGCGAACTCCACGGTGTGCTTCCGATGCTCGATGGAACAGTCGCCGTTCGCACGCCGGTTCATCCAGCCATCGCGGCAAGAATCCGGAGAATTCTCGGAACGGATGCCCCATTTGTCGCCAATTCCTCGCCGGGATTTCAGAAGGCTTGGCGAAA
>CAWUMN010000040.1:0-10625 GCA_963923595.1 uncultured bacterium | reverse complement strand
TCCTGCACCATCACATCGGCAGCGACCTTCGAGGCGCCGAAGAGCGAGTGTTTGCTTTGATCGATCGTGAAGGTCTCGGGGATGCCATGCTCGTAGGCTGGATCGGCATAATCCCAGCGCGTTTCGAGTTCGCGGAGCGCGATGGAATTTGGCGCGTCGCCGTAGACTTTGTTCGTGCTCATGTGGACGAACGGGCTCTCCGGACAGGCCTGACGGGCGGCTTCGAGCAGATTCAGCGTGCCGACGGCATTCGTGTCGAAGTCATCAAACGGAATCGCCGCCGCGCGGTCGTGCGAGGGTTGGGCGGCAGTGTGAACGATCACATCAGGGCGGATTTTTTTGACCAACTCCGCGACTCCGGCGCGATCACGGATGTCGATTTCGTGGTGGGAAAATCCCGGCAGCGTCTCGGAAAGCCGCTGTTGGTTCCAGCGGGTGTCGCCTTGCGGGCCGAAAAAAACGGCGCGTTGGTTGTTGTCCACGCCATGAACCGCATAACCGAGTTCCTTGGCGAAATACACGCAGACTTCGGACCCGATCAGGCCGGACGATCCCGTAACTAGGATGGATTTTTTCATAGATTCAAAATTTGCCCGCGAGGGCTTTCACGAGCGGGAGAACGCGTCCCATGAATTTATACCAGCCCGCGATTTGGCCTGTGCGGGATTTCTGGAAGGAACTCTCCGGCGCCCCCTCCTCGACGCTCTCTTGCAAGAGGCGCAGGCGCTCCGGGCCATTCTCCAAGTGCGGGTGGATGCGGTCGCGCAGGTAGCCGGTGGCGAGCTTTCGCAGGCTGGTTTCCGCCGTGAAATGCTCCTTGCGCACCCCCGGCAGATACACGGGATTCACGGCACCGAGCGAGCGGAGCCAGCGCAGTCCCTCGCTCGCCGAGCCTTTGCTGATGCGGAGCCGCTCGATGATGTCATCCAACGACAACGCCTCCTCCGTGCTAAAAAGCAGCCCGTAAATTTCACCGATCGAGCGCGGCAGTGACAGCGCGGCGAAGGCATGGACAAAAAACGAAACGGCCTGAAGCTGAAAGGTGCTCAGCGCCGGTCGGGAAGCGGCATCGCGCGAGCCATTCGAGCCGTTTGATGACAAGCTGCCGCCCGTGGCGCGGGGTGTCATCCGGGCCGACTTCCTCGGTTTGACTGTGGTTTCCACAAGCCTCAAGGGGGAGGGAAATTAGACTCAAAGATGCGCAGGCAGTCAGAATGTTCAAGAAATTTTGAACAAAAAATTACGAGAAATCCGTGCCGAGACAGTAGCCTCCCTAAATCCAGCCGTTAGGAAAATCTCGGACTAGCAGTTTCTCACCGCCAATTATTCTGTTGCCATCGCGGATTGTTTTCGGATCGCTTGCGGGCGATGAAACACTTGAAAGCTTGGTTCGGACTGCAATTGGACGAAGTGGGCTTTCGGGAAAAAGCCCTGGCTTCGCTCGGCGGGCTTGTCTCCATTTCGCTGGTCTGGATTGTCTGCAATTCGGCTCTGGGAAAAGCAGGGCAACTCGTTTTGATGCCCTCGATGGGCGCGACAGCGGTTCTGCTTTTCGCTGTTCCGCATGGCCCGCTATCGCAGCCATGGCCGGTGATCGGAGGCCATGTGATTGCGGCGTTTCTTGGGGTTTGCTGCGTTAAAATCATCGCCATCACACCGCTGGCTGCAGGGCTGGCTGTCGGCGCTTCGATCGCCGCGATGCATTTTCTCAAGTGCCTCCACCCGCCAGGTGGGGCCACTGCGCTTACTGCTGTCATCGGCGGCCATAGTGTCTGGGATCTGAGCTTTTCTTATGTCTGGTTTCCCGTGGGCCTGAATGCGGTCCTCATGGTGTTGGCCGCTATCGCCTTCGGTTTTGCTTTCCGCGGCAGGCGGTATCCTCACCGCCCGCAAGCCCTCGAAAAACCCGCCCTTGAAACCACTGGCATTTCCCACGAAGCGGTCATCGCGGCAGTTCGGTCGATGGACACTTTCATCGATATTTCGGAAGAGGATTTGATCACGCTCCACCAAAAGCTCGCCGAGCAGCAGAAGCGGCGGAACTGATTTTTCTGACTGGCGGCAGGGGATGGCCGGGCCTACGATTCCACCCATGGCGCGAAATGTTTTGGGAGGCGATCTGGAGCCGTGTTGCTACGAGCCGATGACGGGATTCTACCGGGATGGCTTTTGCCACACGGGGCCGGGGGATTCGGGGGTTCACACCGTCTGCGCGGTGATGACCCAGGAATTCCTCGAGTATTCGTTCCAACAGGGCAATGACCTGACTACTCCGAGGCCGGACATGCAATTTCCCGGACTCAAACCCGGCGACCGCTGGTGCCTCTGCGCGAGCCGTTGGAAAGAGGCTTTCGATGCGGGCATGGCCCCGAAAATTCGATTGGAATCAACGCATGCCTCGACGCTGGAATTTGCGAATATCGAGGATTTGAAAGCCTGCGCCGACGAGTAGCGGTCAGCGGGTTTTTCAGCGGAAGCCGCGGGCGTTGTTGCGGTCGGCGACGAAGAGGTTTGTGCCCCGCGATTTGAGGACAAAGGTATTGTTGTCGCCGTATTTCGTCCAAGGACCGGGTGGAACCTCTCGGGCTTCCACAAATTTCCAATCGCACACATCCTTGCCGCCCATGCCGAGATAATCGCGCACGGCGGGTGACACATCGAGGCCGGCGCCTTGGTTGAGGTTCGGGCGCGGGCGCTCGTTGCCAAAGACATATTGCCAGTGATCGGTGCGGAAGGGGCCGCAATCCTCCCACTGGGCATAGGCAATTCGATTGCCGTGGCGGATGGCAAGCCAGCGGCCTTTGCAGACCGACTTGCCGGGTGTTTCAAAGGCTTCGCGGAACCAGGGGATCACCCGGCGGGATTCAGGCTTGGTCGTGCCCATCGTGACATCGTTGTAGGGCAGGGCGACATAGAAGGGATTCTGGCGCGGGATGAAATTCTTGGGGATGAAATTGCGACGCATGGCGGGTTCGGGATTGTCGTAACCGCCGAAGTTTTTGTGCCAGTATTTATCCCATGAGCTTTTGCAATTCGGCACCGGATTGTTGCGGGTGGGCTGTTCGCCGACCCAGAAAACGGTGGTGACGATGTTGCGCTTCCAAGGGTAGCGGCTAGAGGGGGTGATTCCCGTAGGATTGGCAATAACAGGAGGCTCGATTTTTTGGATGGCCCTTTCGCGCAGGGCTATGGCGAGCTTTTCAAAATCCGATGCCGCCGTGGCCGTCGCGAACAATGTCTGCGACGCTGCCAAAACTAAACTGAGGAGAAAAACGCGGATGGCCATTTCCGTAGGAGGGTAAAGCTGGAGCAGGAGGACGGGCCGTGCAAACTAAAAAAGCCCGCGCGGGCCGATTTGCCGCAGCTCTCCGGTCGGCAAGAATGTTCGTGCATTTGCGGATGGTCGCCTTTTATTTCGCGCCATGTCGCGCCTCTTGCCATGGATTCTCGCCGCCTCGAGCGGAGTGCTCCTCGGCCTGTGTTACCCGCCGACGGACCTCGGCAACCTCATCTGGATCGCGCTTGTTCCGCTCGCGTGGGCGGTGTGGTTCACCAAGCCCGCTCCCCGCCGCGAGTGGCTGCGCCACGCAAAGCTCGGGTATTTTTGCGGGTTGTTTTTTTTCCCGATGGGAGCTTTCTGGCTCTCCGAACTCACTTGGCCGGGCTACATCCTGCTGACTCTTTATTTCTCGTTCTACACGGCAGGATGGGCGGTTTTCGCGGGCCTGTTGAAAACCTCGGAAGCTGACTTTTCTTCGCCGTGGCTTAGCTCGATCCACAACCTCCGTGTCTGCGCACTCGGCGCGGCGGGGTGGACCGCGATGGAGTGGCTGCGCGGTGTGATTTTTCCGGCCTTCGGCTGGAACGGCCTGGGCATTGCGCAACACGCCAACATTCCGCTCATCCAAATTGCCGATGTCACCGGAGTCGGTGGCATTTCGTTTTTGATAGCCATGGCGAACCTCATGTTCGCCGCCACGATCAAGCGCGTCTCGCTGGAACTCGGCAAGGGAGCGCGCCGGGCACATTTGGATTTCGCGTTCACGATCGCCCTCGTCGCGCTGGTTTGGACCTACGGCGTGCGCCAACTCCTCGACCCGGAGCCCGCCTCGACCGAACTCTCCTTCGCCGCTGTGCAGGGCAGCGTGCCGCAGTTGGAGCGGAACAATCCCGAGTTCGAAATGGAAATCCTCGAGGGCTACAAAGACCAAACCCTCGCCGCGATCGCGATGCACCCGGACCTCATCCTCTGGTCCGAGTCCGCCACGCCGAACCCCGTCCTCGGGCACCAATTCACCTGGGACCTCGTGCGCGGACTCGCCGAGCAACACGCCGGAGATTTCCTCCTCGGCACGGTGCATTGGGGGAAAGACGGCGACTACAATTCCATCGTGCTCCTCACCTCGCGCGGCGCCGAGGCGCAGCTCCATCACAAGATGCACCTCGTTCCGTTCGGCGAGTATGTTCCGCTCCGAAAGGAGCTCCCCCTGCTTGCAAAAATCGTCGGCGATCTCGTCCCAGGTGATTTCGATCCGGGAAAAGATTTCAACCTCCTGGAGATGCAGGCCAAGCCCGTGAAACTCGGCCCGCTCGTGTGTTTCGAGGACACGCTCGGCGACCTCGCCCGCCGCTTTGCCGAACTCGGTGCGCAGGCCTTCGTCGTCGTAACGAACGATGGCTGGTTCAACGAAAGCGCCGGCTCGCTCCAGCATGTTCGCAACGCCCTTTTCCGTTGCGTCGAAAACAAAATCCCGATGATCCGTGCAGCCAACACCGGCGTGACCTGCGCGATCGACCGCCATGGCGTCCTGCGCGAAATCCTCCGCGATCCCTCGGGCAGCACCTTCGGGCCAGGCATTCTCTTCAGCAAAATCTCGGTTCCTCAAAACCCCGCGACAACCTTCTACTCCCGCCACGGCGAAATTTTCTCGATCTCGTGCCTTGCCCTATCCGCCCTTGTTGCAGGCATTTCCCTCATCCGCGCCAGACGCGTGAAAATTTCCCCTCGCCCGAACGATTCCGATCCGAAAATCTCCACGCCATGAAAGTCCATGTCTCCGTCCTGCCGAAACCATCCGTCCTCGACCCCCAAGGCGCCGCCGCCGCCGAAGCCATCCGCCACCTCGGCCTCGAAGGCGTGGGCCGCGTGCGCATCGGCAAGTTGATCGAACTCGAACTCCCCGACGCCACGCCCGAAGCCGAAATCCACCGCATCTCGCGCGACCTCCTCTCGAACCCCGTCATCGAAGACTACGCCATCGCCCGCCCATGAAATTCGCCGTCCTCCGCTTCCCCGGCTCGAACTGCGACCAGGATTGCGTCCTCGCCCTCAACGCCCTCCCCGGCTGCACCGCCGACTTCGTCTGGCACAAGGACACCTCGCTCTCCGGCTTCGACGCGGTTGTCGTTCCCGGCGGGTTTTCCTATGGCGACTACCTGCGCTGCGGCGCGATCGCGAGGTTTTCGCCGATCATGCAATCGGTGAAAAATTTCGCCGCTGCCGGCGGCACCGTCCTCGGCATCTGCAACGGCTTCCAAATCCTCTGCGAGAGCGGCCTGCTCCCCGGTGCGCTGGTTCGCAACAAAGGCCTCCACTTCGTCTGCAAACACCAAAACCTCCGCGTGGAATCCACGAACTCGCGCTTCACGAATTCCGCAACCAAAGGTCAGGTTTTGAACATCCCCATCGCCCACGGCGAAGGCTGCTACTTCGCCGACGACGCCACGCTCGCACAGCTCAAAGCCAACGACCAAATCCTCCTCCGCTACTGCGACGCCAGCGGTGCCGTCACCGATGCTGCAAACCCCAATGGCTCGCGCGAAAACATCGCCGGCATCTGCAATGAAGCGCGAAACGTCTTCGGCCTCATGCCCCACCCCGAGCGCGCCTGCGATCCGGCCCTGGGCAGCACGGACGGACTCGTGATTTTGCAAAGCCTCCTCGCCGCCGAGACCGCAATCGCCAGCTGACTCCGCGCCTCAAGGCACGGTGCGGATCTGGATCGATTCGAAGCGCTCTTCGCCCTCGATGAGTTCGCGCAGGACGATGAGCTTTTCGCCGCTGGCGACGAGTTTTTGCTGGATCAGGATTTTTTCGGCCTCGGCGAAGGTCTCTTCCGCATCGGTGGTGAAATCGAGGTGGAAGGCGTGGGAGTTCCAATTCAGCGTCTGGTGACGCACCGCCTCCTGCGTGGAAGTGAAAACAAAGATCGGCGCGCGCTCGGGACGCAGATGGCTGGTTTGGTCGGCCATCTCGCCGGTGCGGGTGAAAACCACGAGCTTCGCGTTCTCGATCGAGTTGGCAAGCATCACGGCGGAGCGGATGGTTTTTTGACGCTGGGTAGCGAGGATGGCATCGTTCGCGTAGCCCGCGCCGCCGCTCAAGGCGATGCGCCGTGCCACGCGGTCGAGGACTTTCACGCACTCGACAGGATATTTTCCCTGAGCCGTCTCGCCGCTGAGCATCACGGCATCGGCCTGCTCGAAGACGGCATTGGCCACATCGGTGATCTCCGCGCGGGTGGGAATGGGATTCGTGATCATGCTCTCGAGCATGTGGGTGGCGACGATGACAGGTCGGCCAAATTGGATGCACTCCTTGATGATGCGGCGCTGGATGATCGGGAGTTCCTCCATCTTGCATTCGATGCCGAGATCGCCCCGCGCGACCATGATCGAGTCAGCGGCGCGAACAATGTCCTTGATGTAGCGGACGGCATTCTGGTCTTCGATCTTGGCGACCGTGCGGGCGTTCGAGCCGAGACCACGCAGCACGCGCTTGAGTTCCAAAATATCCGAGGCCTCGCGGCAAAAACTCAGCGCCACAAAATCCACGCCCACCTCGACACCGAGTTCTATGTCCTCGAGGTCCTTGGCGGTGAGCGGCGGGAGGTTGACCTTCACGCCGGGCAGGTTGATGTGGCGTCGGGAGCCGAGGTCGCCCTCGGTGAGGAGTTGGCACTTCACGCGGTTGGCGTTTTTTTCCAGCACCTTCATGTGGATGACGCCGTTGTCGACGAGCACGGTGTCGCCGACATGGATGTCGTCCACAAGGCCGTCGTAGTTCACATCCACGGAAAATTGCTCCTCGCTCTTCGCACCGCGGACGGTGAATTCAAAAATGTCGCCGGGCTTGAGGTTGAGCTTCGCGGAGAGGTCCCCTGTGCGGATCGCTGGGCCTTGCGTGTCGAGAAGAATGCCGCAGTTCGCATTCAACCCGGCGGCGATGCGGCGAATGCGCTTCACCACATCACGCACCCAATCGTGCCGGGCGTGGCTCATGTTGAGGCGGAAAATATTCGCACCCGCGAGGATCAGGTCCCCGATCACAACATCCGAATCCGAAGCAGGCCCCAGCGTGCAAATGATTTTGGTTTTGCGCATGCGCCTATCAACAGGCTGGCCGTGGGGTTTGCAAGACACGCTTTTTGTCGATTTTTCCCGTCTTGATCTTGAGTGGCGAATGTTTAGCTTCGCCCCCCACGGCCAATCCCTGAATCCCGGACCGCAAGCAACCACCACGAATGAATACATCAGTCCCCGCCCGTGCCAACGAGGCGATGATCGACGAACTCCACCAACGCTGGCTTCAAGACCGACGCTCCGTTTCCCCCGATTGGGCCGCTTTTTTTGAAGGCTTCGAACTCGGCCTCGAACGAAGCGTCGTCGAAGAACAAAATGCGGGCGCCGGCCTGTCCGCCTCGCCTCTCCAGGCCAAGGTGGATGAACTCGTGCGCGCCTACCGCGCGATCGGCCACACCTGCACGCACCTCGACCCGATTTCGCCCGCGCCGGCTTTGAACCCAGCCCTCGAGCCAGCCGCGTTCGGCCTCGGCGAGTCCGAAATGAACGAAGTCGTCTCCTCCCGCTATTTCCAAAACGGACGCGCCCTCCCGCTCCGTGAAATGATCGAAACCCTCCGCAAAACCTACTGCGCCACGCTCGGCGCGGAGTTCGAGCACATCCACGACCGCGAAATCCGCGAGTGGGTGGTGAACCGCGTGGAAAACCGCGCCGCCGCCGACCGCCATGACCCCGCCCTGCATCGCCGCGTGCTGGAAACACTCTACGAGGCCGAGACTTTCGAGTCGTTCATCCACGCGAAATTCGTCGGCCAAAAACGCTTCTCCCTCGAAGGCGGCGAGTCGCTCATGGTCGCCCTCGACACGATCCTCCAAAACTGCCCCGCCTCTGGTGTGAAGGAGATCGTCATGGGAATGGCCCACCGAGGCCGCCTCAATGTCCTTTCGAATTTCGTAAAAAAACCCGCGAGCGTGATTTTCGGGGAGTTCCAAGACTTCTTCAACCCCGAGAAATTCGGTGGTGGCGAGAACGGCGATGTGAAATACCACCTCGGCTACCAAAGCTCCCGCGAGCTTCCCGGCGGCGCCACGGTCGAGATTCGCATGGCAGCGAATCCCAGCCACCTCGAGGCGGTCGATCCGGTCGTTCAGGGCAAGGCCCGCGCCCGTCAGCGAGTTCTCGAGGACACCACCGGGCGCAAAAAAGTCCTTCCGCTCCTCATCCATGGCGACGCCGCTTTCATCGGCCAGGGCATCGTCGCGGAGACCTTCAACATGTCCCAACTCCCCGGCTACAAAACCGGCGGAACGATTCACATCGTCGTTAACAACCAGATCGGCTTCACCACCCTCCCCGTTGATGCCCGCTCGACGGCCTATTGCACCGACATCGCCAAGATCGTCGATGCCCCCATTTTCCATGTGAATGGCGAGGATCCACTCACCGTCGTTGAAGTCGCCCGTATCGCCCTCGAATTCCGGCAGAAGTTCGGCCGCGATGTCGTGGTAGATATCTACGGCTATCGCCGCCACGGGCACAACGAGACCGACGAGCCTTCGTTCACCCAGCCGGACATCTATAACATCATCAAAAAGCACCCGCTCCCGGGAGCGAGGTTTTCATCCGAACTCGCCGCGCTGGGAACAGTCTCCAAGGCCGAGGCCGAGAAAATCCGCACCGGTTGCATCGAGCGCCTCGAGAAGGAACACGCCGAAGCCGCGAAAGAAATCGCCTCGCTGAAAAAGAAGAGCGCCTTCCGCGGCTCCACCGCGATCCATCAGGCCCCCTACTCGCACGACCCGGTCAACACCGCCATCAGCAAAAACAAGCTCGACCGCATCGTCAAAGCCATCACCACCGTCCCCGCTGGCTTCAATGTCGTCCAAAAAATCCAGCGCACGGTCCTCGACCGCCGCCTGCAGGTTTGGAAGGAAGGCGGCCCCTTCGACTGGGGCTTCGCCGAGGCTCTTGCGTTCGGTTCGCTGCTCGTCGAGGGCACCCCCGTGCGCGTCTCCGGCCAGGACAGCCGCCGTGGCACCTTCAGCCACCGCAACGCCGTCCTCTACGACGAAATTTCCCGCGAACCCTATATTCCGCTCCAGCACATCACGCCGAAGCAGGAGTCGTTTTGTATCTACAACAGCCCGCTCTCCGAATACGCCGTGCTCGGTTTCGACTATGGCTACTCGATGGATTACCCCTCGATGCTCTGCATCTGGGAGGCCCAGTTCGGCGATTTCTCGAATGGCGCTCAGATCATCATCGACCAGTTCATCGCCTCCGCCGAGGCGAAGTGGCGCCGCCCCACTTCGATCGTGATGCTCTTGCCGCACGGCTACGAAGGTCAGGGACCCGAGCATTCCAGCGCCCGCCTCGAACGCTTTCTACAGCTCTGCGCCCAGGAAAACATGCAGGTCGTCAACCCCACCACGCCGGCCCAGTATTTCCACTCCCTCCGCCGCCAGATCAACCGCGCCTACCGCAAGCCGCTCGTCATCATGACGCCCAAAAGCCTCCTGCGCTCCGAGGATTCCGTCTCGCGCACCGAGGATTTCACCAACGCCCGCTTCGAGGAAATCCTCGACGATCCCGCCATCAAGGATCCGAAAAAAGTGACACGCATCGTGTTCTGCTCCGGCAAAATTTACTTCGACCTTGTCCGCGCCCGCGCCGAGGCCAAGCAAGACGCCACTACCGCGATCATCCGCATCGAGCAACTCTACCCGCTCCACAACGACCGCATCCGGGAAATTGTAAAGCGCTACAAATCCGTGAAGCGTTTCGTCTGGTGCCAGGAGGAACCCGAAAACCAAGGCGCATGGCTCTTCCTCGCCCCGCGCATCGCCGGCATCGTCGGTTCGCTCATCGGCTACGCCGGCCGCCCCGAGAGCGCCAGCCCCGCCGTCGGCTCCTACGGCAAACACAAAACCCAGCAAGCCACCCTGCTCCAGCAGGCCTTCGAAATCTGAACCACCACACCACGAGCATGAAAGTCGAAGTCAAAATCCCATCCGTCGGCGAGTCCATCACCTCCGGAGTCCTCTCCATCTGGCACAAAAAAGACGGCGAGCAAGTTGCCGCCGACGAACTCCTCTTCACGCTCGAGACCGACAAGGTTTCCCAAGAGGTCAACGCCCCCGCCGCCGGCGTCGTGAGCACCAAGGTTGCCGAAGGCACCGAAGTGAAAATCGGCCAAGTCGTCGCCGAGATCGACACCGCCGCCACCGGAGCCGCACCCGCCGCACCCGCCGCACCCGCCGCTCCGGCAACTGCTCCGGTTGTTGCGCCAACACCCGCTCCGGCTCCCGCCAAATCCTCCTCCG
>CAWUMN010000039.1:0-10943 GCA_963923595.1 uncultured bacterium | reverse complement strand
GGAAATGCTCGGCGGCCGCCGTGGCGTAGTAGCAGGTGCGCTCCTCGGCGGTGAATGCGTTCATGTCGCCCCCCACGCCTTCGATTTCCTCCATGATCCGCCGGGCCGATCGGCTTGCGGTTCCCTTGAAAAGCATGTGTTCGATGAAATGCGAGATGCCGTTGAGCTTTGCGGGTTCGTGACGACCGCCCACCGAGGCCCAGATCCCCATGGAGGCGGTTTCAGCATGGGGCATTTCGCAGGTGGCGACGCGCAGCCCGCCTGGGAGATTGGAGAGCCGGGTTTTATTGGCCATGGGAGCTTGGGTGGAGATTCAGAAAATCCACGATGCGTTTGGCGGCGGATGAGGCTCCGCGGCCTGACAAAACAAGATGCCCCTCGCCGGGCACGAGAAATAGTTCCGCTGGCGAAAAACGCGAGGGGTCAGTTGGCGGCTGCACAGCTTTGTCCAATGTCCCATGCACCAGAAGCAAGGGCTGAGTCAGGCCACTCAAAGAGCTCAGCGGTTGCTGGAGGTCGTTTTCCAAACCCTCCTCGCGCGGAGCCGACGGAGCGAGGGAGAGAAAAATTTCCTGGGCACGCTCAAGTTCGTCGGGATTTTGAAGAATGAAATCAGCCCAAGCCAAGCGGGCTGCCGCGTCTCCAGAGGAAGTCAGGTCGAATGCCTCTGCGAGAACATTGGCTGGTTTGCGCTCCACTTTTCCCTCGAACATCCAGGAACCCACATTGCCTCCGATTTTTTCCGCGATGCGGATCGGAAGGGGTGCTCCCGGCGCGGGGGGTATTTCCAGAGCAGGAGCCGAAACAAGGATCACCGCGGAGGCGCGATCGGCAAAGCGCCTGGCGAATTCGATCGCTGCCGCGCCGCCCCAACCGAAGCCGATGACAGCAGCTTTGGAAATGTCGAGGTGGTCGAGAAGTTCCGAGGCAGCGATGGCTTGAGCCTCCGGCGTCGGCCCGGTGGAAAGAGGGGTTCTTAGATAGCCCGGGCGCGACGGGGCGATGACTTGAAATCCTGACTCCTCCAAAAATCCTCCAAGAGCCAGAGCTTGGTCATAGCCGCCGGGAGCGGAGTGAAAGATTAGAACCGGCGAGCCTGCTCCACGCGCAGCGAACTCCATTTCACCCGATGGAAGTTTTACCACCTCGGAGGAGGCCGTCAGATCGAGCATTTTGCCGGTGCGCCAGGATTGGAACCAAGCCAGAAAGCCGCCAAGAGTGAAGAGCCCAAGCACAGCGGTTATGAACAAAACCCTCGGCAGGAGGCGGCGCGGTGTCATGGCTCAGCGTCTCGACAAACGGAAAAACAAAACTGTTCCGAGCGCGAAGAAGACGACATTCGGAATCCAGATGAGCATCTGGGGGAACGCCTCGGCTTTGCCGCGAAAGGTATCGGCCATGAGAATGAAAAAGAAATAACTGAAAGCCACGACGAGGCTGATCGCAAATCCAACCGAGGTTTCCTTGCGGTGCGTCGTGACACCAAGCGGAATCGCTATCAGGGCGAAAGCGATGCAGGATAAAGAGGCGGAAAAGCGCTTGTTCAGCTCCACGAGCGTCTCGAGATGCTTTTTGCCTTCGACGGTTTTTAGCAACTCGAGCAACTCCGGGAGAGTGTAGGAGCTGAGTCGGCGGTTGGTCTGGAATTCCTTGAAAAACCGGTCGAGCGCGAGCGGGAAAACGCCCTCCTGCATAACGATGCCCTGCTGGATTTTCGAAATGTCGCCAGGATTTTTATGATCGCGCTGCTCGAAGCGGGCATCGAACAATTTCAGCAGCAGCCGGGAATTTTCGATGTCCGGCTCCAATTCCCCCTGCATCGCATGGATCATTTTGGTGGGCCGGTAATCCTCATCCATCTCGAAGACGATGATGTTTTCGAGACGGTCGCCGCTCTTGCCTCCGACATAGACTCGGCGATCGGGGAATGCCTCCACGATCTCGTCGGCACGGAAAAGCGCGGCCGGGTTGCTCGTGGCGATATCCACGATCGCACGCGTCATCGCCTGCTCCGCACGCGGGGCCACATCGATATTGATCCAAAAACAAATTCCCGTGAGCAGAACGGCCAGGATGAACACCGGGACGCAAATTCTCGGCACACTGATGCCGCTCGATTTCAGCGCAATCAACTCGCTGTCGGCCGACATGCGTCCAAACACCAAAAGAATCGCAGTGAGAAATCCCCATGGAATCGTGAAGGTCAGCGAAAAAGGCAGGACCAGCGCCATAAAGGACAGAACGGTCCAAATCGGAACATCCGGATTGTTGACAAGAACATTCAAGAGTTCCTTGAAAATATTCCCGAGCACCAGAACAAGGCTGAGGATCAAGACCCCCATGAATGCCGTCACCAGCACACTGGAGCCCACATAACGATCGAAAATCCTCATCCCGGGTGGAAACGCGATTTACTCCTCGAAGACGCCCATGCACCGGAATTTCTCGTAGCGCTGCTGGAGGAGTTTTTCGATCGGCGACTTGATCAGCACCTGGAGTTCCTTTTCCACCGTGGAGCGGATGTTGTCGGCGGCCTGCTGGGGATCGCAATGCGCCCCGCCCGCCGGCTCGCGAATCACACCATCCACGAGGCCCATTTTCATAAGATCGGGTGCGCAGAGTTTCAGGGCCTCGGCGGCCTCGGGGGCGTGTTTGCGGTGTTTCCAAAGAATCGCCGCGCAACCCTCGGGGCTGATGACCGAGTAGTATGCATTCTCAAGCATCAATACGCGGTCGGCCACACCGATTCCCAGCGCGCCACCGGACCCCCCCTCGCCGATCACGATGGAAATGACAGGCGTCCGCAGGGCCATCATATCGCGGATATTCACGGCGATCGCCTCGGCGATGTGGCGCTCCTCCGCGCCGATGCCGGGATACGCACCCGGAGTGTCGATGAAAGCCACGAAGGGAAAGCCGAACTTCTCGGCCATGCGCATCAGGCGGAGAGCCTTTCGGTAGCCCTCGGGGTGAGGACTGCCGAAGTTCCGAAGGAGGTTTTCCTTCATGTCGCGACCTTTTTGCTGGCCGATGACGACGCAGCGAATGCCGCCAATCGTCGCCAAGCCGCCGGGCATCGAGGCGTCGTCGCCGAAAAGCCGGTCGCCCTTGAGTTCCACAAAATCAGTGCAGGCCATCCGGACATAATCGAGGAAGAAGGGACGCGCTATGTGGCGGGAGATTTGAACCCTCTGCCAGGCGGTCAGGTTGCCGTAGATTCTTTCGCGGGTAGCCTCGATCTTTTGCTGCATGCTCTCGATCTCGCTGCGAAGATCGATTTTCCGCTCCTCGGATTGGCGGCGCAACTCCCCGAGCTTTTGCTCGAGTTCGAAGATTGGTTTTTCAAAATCCAGGGTCTGTTTGTTCATGGCGTGTCAGTTGATGCTCACGGGCGTTCCGGTTTTCACGAGCACATAGATTTCCGCGAAATCCTCGGGCTTGAGAACGATCCCCGGAGGAGTTGGCGGCGTGGTGCCGTCTGCGGCGGGTGCGGGGATCGGGCGGATAGCAATGCCCCCGGTTCCGAGAAGAACGAGCTTTTCGGTTTCGGGATAATCCTTGTGGCCGAAAGCGACACGGGCCTCGCCCTTGCGCGCCACACGGTCGGCGACTTTGGTTTCTATCGGACTCGAGCCTGTGACTTGAATCGAGGTGGCAGGGTATTCCTTGAAAAACTCGCCGTTGTTGAAAAGCGTGACTGTCGAGTTTGCCTTGTTCACGACCAGCGCGGCTTCAAACACTGGAACAAGCAATTGCTGGCCGATCTTGAGATTGATCGAGCTGAGGCCGTTCGCCCAGTAGATCAATTCGGCGTTGCTTTTATTCTGTGAAGCGATTTTCACCAGCGAGTCGCCTTTTTTAACCGTGTAGACCGGATTCGATGGCGTGGCAACCGGATCGCGGTAGAGAGCGAGGTTGACGCGGCCCAGCACAGAGCGGGCCTCGGCGGCTTTGGGAGATTCGGGATGCGCGGCGAGGAATTGGAGCACCGCGTCGCGGGCTTGGATCGTGTTTTGGGCGAGGGAGGGCTTGAGAGCCTCGAAGGCCGCGATCGACGGATCTGGTGTCGGGGCCGGCGTGGGCGTGGGCGAGGCTGTCTGCTCGATCACATCGAGTTCTTTGTCTTTATAGTAGAGTTCGTGGAGAAAATACGCGCTGCCTCCAAGAATGCCTCCGACAAGCAACAAAATCGTGAGTGATTTCCAAAACATAGACGGTTCGAAAGGCTACCCGCAGGCTTCCGAAAATGGAAACCCCGAAATCAGGCAAGGCCGCGGCGCTTCCACTCGGCAATATTTTCTCCGGCGGAGCGCTGAATCATTTCCATGGTGAACTTCAGGAGGCAGACCTCCCAGACATCGTCCACCCCGGCGATGAGCGCGGCAAAGGGATCGTCGCCCCGGCGGATTTCCTCCTCGAGACGCCCGAGCGCGTCCTCCATCGATTCCTTTACGACCTTTTCGGCAAAGTTGGTTTTCCGGAACTGGAATCCGTAGCGCAGGATTTTGGCCATCGAGGCGTTAGACTCCATCCACTCGGCGAATTCGCGGGCCTCGTCGCCAAAGCCCTCCAGCAGCACCTTGCTGAAATGCTGGGCGGTGAGAATGCGCGGCCGCTCGGCCTCGATCGTTCCCGTGCGGATGCGAACGGTGTCCACTTCATCGAGCAATTCGCTCACGAGATTGAAATGGAAACGCGTCGTGCCAAAGGTCTCTATCGCGCTGTGAGGGGGGACCACCACACGGGTGTTTTCCATCGCGTAATGAAAGTCGTGGTCTTTGAACATGGGGATCAGTTGGAAACGGCGGGCGTCGGGGCGGGGAGGATTTGGACCGCCAGGGGTTTGGCGGGCGTGAAAACCTGCAAGGAGGCCAGCGCGAGCCAGACGAATGCCGTCAGGCCGGCGAGCCACGGAAGCGGCGCGTTGAGTTTTTCCTCGGAGATCATTCGATTTTCAGGACGGCGATGGCATCCATCACCCGATTGCTGAGGATTTGGTAATTCTCGCGCGAGGGATTTTCAACCTCCTCGCGGGTAAAATGGATCGGTTCGCCGAGGACGACGGTGATTTGAGATGATCGAAGGCCCTTGGCGTTTTTCGGGAAGGCCTCGTGGGCCCCGAAAATCCGCATCGGCATCACCGGCGCGCCGGTTTTCGCAATGACCAACCCGATTCCGGCACGGGCTTTTTGGAGATGGCCATCTGGGGAGCGGGTGCCCTCGGGAAAAAGCACCACCGCATTGCCCTCCTTGATTTTTTTGATCACCTCGCGCAGGGCCGACATATCATTTCCGTCGCGCTCCACCGGGATGACATTCATCGCCGGAAAGAGGGGGCCAAAAAACGGCCACTTCAAGAGCGTCTTTCGGGCCAGATAGAAAACTCCGCGCTTGCTGCAAATGCCGGCGAGCGGCGGATCGAAAAAACTCGAGTGGTTCACCGCGATGATGAGCGGACCGGACTCGATCATTCGCTCGGGGTGGACGACCCGCAGGGAGAAAAACATCCGCGCGAGGAGTTTCGCGAGGTTGTAAAAGATGTTGTAGACGATCGTCATTCCGCAGGAATGCCGGATTTTTTCAGAATGCCGAAGATCCGCTCCACCACGCCCTCAATGTCGAGATGCGAGGTGTCGATGACATGGGCGTCGGCGGCGACGGCCAGCGGGGCGACGCGGCGGGTGGAGTCGATCTTGTCGCGGTGCTCGATGCTGTCGTCCTGCCCCTGCGCGGCGCGGCGGCGGCGGCGGATTTCAGGGGAGGCATCGAGGTAGAATTTGTGCAGCGAGTCAGGAAAGACCGCCGTGCCGATGTCGCGACCCTCCATCACCACATCGATCCCGTCGCACATGGAGCGGAGGCGGAGGCCGATCTGGTGGCGAACGGCAGGAATCGCGGAGTAGGAGGAAACGGCCTGGTTGACCTCGATCTGGCGGAGTTCGATGTCGGGTATTTCAGCGTTGATGCGAATGAAGGAATCGCCGTTTTCAGAGAATCCGCTGTCGAGTTTCATCCGAGCCATGGCCGCTTCGACGCGCTCGGGTTGGGCGGGGTCGATCTGCTCGCGGAGCAATTCCCAAGTCACCGCGCGATACATCGCACCGGAGTTCACATAGGAAAAACCAAGGCGGCGGGCGAGCTTGCGGGCGACGCTGCTTTTGCCGGAGGCGGCGGGACCATCGATCGCAATGACCATCAGACGGACGCGGCGGGCCGCACGGCGGGTTTTCCCGAGCCCTTGAGGCCGGTGAGTTCGCGGGTTTTGCGTTTCATTTTTCCACCCTTCTGCATGAAGCGCAGGGTCTGCTCGAAACCGGGATACGAAGTGTTCACACACGCGGTGTCCTCCATCACGGTCTCACCGCTGGCGAAAAGGCCGGCGATGGAAAACGCCATCGCGATGCGGTGGTCGTGGTGGCTCGTGAGGCGCGCACCTTTGAGCGGAGCGCCGCCGGTGATCGCCATGCCGTCGGGGAATTCCTCGACCTGGGCGCCCATGGCGCGGAGGTGCGAGGCGACCACGGCGATGCGGTCGGTCTCCTTGACGCGCAACTCGGCGGCGTCGCGAATGACCGTCGTCCCCTCGGCCAGCGCGGCGGCGACGGCCAAGATGGGAATTTCGTCGATGACATTCGGGATTTCGGCACCGCGGATTTCGGTAGCGCGGAGCTTGGCTCCTTTGATGTCGAGGTTTCCGATCGGTTCGCCGTGAAGGGAACTCTCGATGACCTCGCGAATGCGCGCGCCCATGCGGACGAGCACGTCGATGATGCCGGTGCGCGTGGGGTTGAGGCCGACATCCTTGATCAAAAGCCGCGAGCCGGGCTGAGCGGCGGCTGCAACCATCCAAAAGGCCGCGCTGGAAATATCACCCGGCACCGTGAAGTCCATCGACTCGGGAATCTGCCCGCCTTCGAGCGTCGTCCGAATCTCCACCAGACGGCGGTTTTTCGGGGAGTTTTTGTTTTCCCACACCTCCTCGCGCTTCGCTTTCACGAGAAAATACTGGAGCATGCGCTCCGTGTGGTCGCGGGAGCGGACATCCTCGATCACGGTCGTTGTGCCTTTGGCAAAAAGCCCCGCGAGCAGGACGGCGCTCTTTACCTGAGCGCTCGCCACCGGCAACCGGTAGGTGATCCCCTGCAACCCCGAGCTCCCCTCCACCACAAGCGGCGGGCAGGATTTTTCTCCCTCGGCGTGGAGATTCGCGCCCATCAGTTGGAGTGGATCGATCACGCGCTTCATCGGGCGCTTCGAGAGCGAGGCGTCGCCGATCAGGCGAGTCTGGAAAGGCTGCGCGGCGAGAATCCCGGACATCAAGCGCATTGTCGTGCCGGAGTTTCCGCAATCGAGATCACCAAAGGGCTTGGTGAAGCGGCCGGCGATGCCCTCGACGATCAACTTGCCCGGCTCGGGCGATTCGATCATCACGCCCAGTTGGCGCATGGCGGCGGCGGTGCTGCGGCAATCCTCGCCCTCGAGGAAGTTGCTGATCTCGCAGCGCCCGTTCGAGAGCGAGGCGAGCAGGACCGCACGGTGGGAGATGCTTTTATCTGGAGGCACGGTGATCTCCGTGTCGATGCACGAAGCGCGGCGGGATTTGAGAATGTGTTGTTCCTTGTTGCCCATTTATTCGGTGGAAGGCTTTTGCGAGCGGAGTCGCCGGGCATCGGAGAGAAATGCCTGGAGCGCGTTTCGATTACCGCTTTCGAGGGCGACTTTGAGGGTGTCCAAGGCGGTTTGCAAGTCGGCGATTCCGTTCAATAGCTCGCTGCGGTTGTCCAAAAAAATCTCCGCCCACATCGACTCCGGCCCGCCCGCGATCCTCGTGGTGTCGCGGTAGCCACCCCCTCCGAGTTCGGCAAACGAGGGATTCGCGCCGACGGCGGCATGCACAAGCGACGCGGCGACGGCGTGGGGCAAATGACTGATCCGCGCAATGGCGCGATCGTGGACGGCAGGGGGCATCTCGCGCAGCACGCACCCAGCGGCGATCCATAAATTTTTCACCCACTCCAAGGCTGCCGGATCGGTCGAGGCGGTCGGGGTCAAAACACAAACCGCCCCGTCGAACAAATCCTCCCTCGCGGCTTGAATGCCGTTCTGCTCCGAGCCTGCCATGGGATGCGCTCCGACGAACCGCCCTCCGAGCTCGGCCTCGAGTGCGGTGACGATTTTTTCCTTCACACTGCCGGCATCAGTGACAACCGCACAGGGCGGCAGGAGTTTTTTCAATTCCGGCCCCGCGGACGCAATCGCGTGCGGCGAAGTGCAAAGCACGGCGATTTCACAATCCTTCACCGCCTCGGCCAGGCTTGTGGAAACCACACAATTGGGAAGAACCAGCGAAGTTTCCTCCGCCGCCTCGGCACGACGGGCCCAGAGAGAAACCTGCCAGTCCGAACCCCGGCGGCCAAGCGCCATGGCCAGCGAACCGCCGATCAGGCCCGGACCGAGAATGGCGACTCGCCGTCTCAGGGCACTAAAAAGATCTTGCCCGAGTAGGGGCACTTCACTTCGGTGCCGGGAGGAAATCCGCGCACATCCACATAGCCCGCATAAGGCGAGTGCGGACTCGTGACGAACCCGGCCTTTCCAGGAACCGGTGTGCCGTAGGAAAGATCACGAGGAGCGACCGGAGCGGCTACGGGTTGGGGAACGACTGGCGTGGGCGTGGGGGTGGGCGGAGCGAAAGGATCGACAACTGGCTGTTCGACATAACCCTCCGGCGTCGGGGTGGGCGTGGCATATTGGGTGCCAGCCCCGGCGGCGCCGTATCCGAAGCGGTTTGTTCCGCGATTGAAGCGGGAGTGGGGTTTGTCGCTGGTTTCGCAAGCCGCGAGGACCAATACAGCCGCTGCAGCGCCCAACACGATCAAGGAAGATTTTTTCATAGGTTTCAGAGCCCGCATACAAAGACACGGAAGCCCCGAGGGTTCAAACCAAAATCACCGACTCCGCAGAAAACCCCACCCCGACGGATCGACTTACGAGGCAGGTTGCCCCATTTCCTCAACAGGCGGAGAGGCACTGGCTGGCCGATCCCAAAAATATCTTTTTAAAAGAACCTTGATCGTGGCCGTGAGGGGCACCGCGAGAATCGCACCCAGCAATCCACCGAGGATCAAACTCCACGCCAGAACCGAGATGATCACTGTCAGCGGATGGAGACCCACAGACTCGCCAACGATCTTCGGGGCGATGAAAATGCCGTCGATGTTGTTGGCCAGAATGAAAATCAATGTCACCAGCGCGGGATGCAGCCAGTCGCCGAACTGCGCCGCTGCGATGATTACCGCCGGAATGTAGCAAATCATCATGCCCAAGTAGGGAATCAGCCCAAGGATTCCCACCATGATCCCGATCAAAATCGCGAAATCCAGCCTCAGAAAAAGCAACGCTACCGCGATCATCACACCGTCGATCAGGCTCACGAGGAGTTGGCCCCGGAAAAAACTGATCAAGTAGGAATTGATCTCGCCCACCAGCGAGACGATTTCGCTCTTGAGCGGCGAAGCACGCAACGGCAAATAGCGGCTCCAGTTTTCCGCGATCGCCGGACTGTCCCTCAGAAAGAAAAACAAGAAAATAGGAACGAGAATCAAACTCAGGAGAAACCCGAACACGCCGAGGAAGCCACCGAGACTCCGTTGAAGAAACCGGCCGGACTCCACCGCGAGGTCGGGGAGTTTTTGCTGAACCCAAAACCCCGCATCTTTGATGGAGTTTCGCACCAGCACTGTGATCTGGTCCCCCGCCGTTTGCGGCTCCTGGTGCGCATCGAACGGGTCGAACTCGGCGAGTTTTTGAAGGGCGTTCAGCGTGCTCGTCGCGAGGGATTCGGTCTTCATCATGTAGACCGGAAAATTTTTTGTGAACTCCTGCCCCTGCCTGTAGGCCGGCGGCGCGATGTAGACTATGAGGCCCACGAACAGACACACGATGATCACATACACCGCCGCGATGCTGGCCAGCCGGCTGAAACGAAGTCTCATGAAAAACTTCACCACCGGCTCGAGAAGAAAAGCCAGAATCGCCGCCACCGCCACCGGGATCAGCACCGGTTGGAGAAATGAAATCCCCACCACCACGATCGTTCCCACCAAAGTCACCGCCGCCGCGATCGCCAGAAACGACAGCGTCGTCACCGCCGCCCAGAAAATTTTGAGCTGAAATGGACTCGGATGCTTCAAACCAGCGCCTCTACTACCCTCCCCCACCCCCGCAGGCCAAGCAAAACCACAGACCACAGCTTGCGCAAGGCTTCAAAAAACACACGGAACCCCCCCCCAATTTTTCACGGACATCTTCACTTTACCAGATTGTCTCAACGCCAGCATAGAGCGGAATTTTTCGTCCTATGTCACAAGGCGGCATTTGTGCCGCAATGCTTCCATGATCAGAATCTGGTCAAAAGGATCGCTATGAATATCAGGCAACGCTACGGCACTTCTTTCCGTTACCACATCGAATCGTCCAACGACGAGCGTAGCGGAAAATCGAAGATTTTTCGAGCGCTCCCGACTCCGCAACCCAACCGCCCTCGAAAGCCGCTCAGACCTTCGGGAATGCATTCATTAATAATTTATTTCATGATATTAACACATCAAGCCGATGCAGTTGTTGGCCAAACCCTGCACCCCAGCAGAGTGGGGCTGCTAAAATTTTGCTCTCTGCGCCTTGGCGTCTCTACATGAGGTTTTTTGTGGGGTGAGACGGCGCGTTCGCGCCTGAAGCTTGGGTCCCCTCGGCGAGGCGAGCCTACCATTTTTTCGATTCGCAGAAATTCGTGATTCGCGGTTCGCTCCCAAACGGCGGAGGACTGCCGTTACAACAACCCTACCCCTCCGCGTCCCCGTGGCCCCGTGAGATGCCCCCTGTTTTGCCTTTCGCGGCTTTCCTCTTTCAGCCTCCACGGCGGGTTGATATACGAACGCCCATGC
>CAWUMN010000038.1:0-11212 GCA_963923595.1 uncultured bacterium | reverse complement strand
AAAGGCGAAGGCAACGGCATGGGAATGACGATCATGAAACACCGCGCCGCCATGATCCAAGGAAATGTCCACATTGCCTCCCACAATGGCAGCGGCACGGTCGTGAATTGTGTTTTCCATAAATGAAACGCGCGAAACCAAAACCTTCGAAAAAGACCATTCTGCTGGTGGACGATCATCCCGCCTCGCGCGTCGGCGTCCGGCACATGATTGAGACAGAGCCGGACTTGATGGTTTGTGGCGAAGCAGGCAGCTCCTCCGAAGCGCTCGATGCCGCCATCGCGCTCTCCCCCTGCCTCGTCATCACAGATGTGACGATGCCGGGCCGGAGCGGCTTAGAGCTCATCCAAGATCTCGCCGCCCGATGCCCAGATATCTACGTCCTCGTCCTCTCGATGCACTCGGAGTTCACCTACGCCCGGCGCGCCTTGGAGGTTGGCGCGCGCGGCTACCTGATGAAAACAGCTGATGGCAACGAACTGCTCCGCGCCATTCGCACCATACTCGCTGGAAAGATATTTCTCACGCCCGCGGCCTCGGCCCAAATGCTCGAATATCTCAACAACCGCTCGCACAGAAAACGCACCGGCATCGAGGCCCTGTCACCCCGGGAATTCGAGATTTTCAGCCTTCTTGGCCACGGGGTTCCCTCCAACAAAATCGCCGGGCAGCTCAATCTCAGCCTCAAAACCGTCGATACGCACCGCGAGCGGATCAAACGGAAGCTCGAGGTCGAGAATGTATCGGAGCTGGTTTCCCTCGCCTCCACCTGGCTTACGGAACAAAGCATGACATGTCAGGCACAAGGCGATAAAACCCTTGAATGCTCATTCCTTGGGACCAAGTCCGCCCGCACCGTGATGCCATCACCCCGCTCGTAGCCATCGGTTTTTCCGCTGGCGGCCTCGCTCCCCTCCGCGAATTCCTAGGGTTAATGCCAAAAGGCCTGCATGCGGCGTTTGTGGCGATCCCCCACTTTCCCGACACCTCCGAAACCCACCTGCCGGAAATCCTCGCTTCGAGCCTCCCCTTCAATATCTGCCTGGCCAAAGAGGGGGACCGTCCAGTTCCCGGCAAGGTTCTGGTTATTCCGCCAGGAAAGGTTTTTGAACTGATAAACGGCTGTCTGGTCATGCGAACTACCGGAAAGCAAGAGGGAAGCTCCTCGGCATTCGACACCTTTCTCCTCTCGATGTCGCAGGATCACTCGGATTTTTCCATCGCCGTGGTTCTCTCCGGATCAGGCAGCGAGGGAGCGGTCGGCGCTCGCGCTTTGAACCAATCCGGCGGCCTTGTCCTCGTTCAAAACCCCGAGAGTGCGGAATTCTCAGGGATGCCTCGAAGCGTGATTCTCGCGCAGGCCGCCGACATGATCGCCGATCCCTCCACGCTCGCCCGCGAAGTCGTGCGCCTTGTCGAGCGTCCCTACCCGCAGACGCCTCCATCTCCCGTCTCGCGCGACGAAAAAGCCCGACAAGGAATGCGACTCCTCGAGAGCCTCCTCAAGCGCCATGCGGGCTTCAACATCTGCGATTACAAGCAGGAGAGCGTGAACCGCCGAATCGAGCGACGGATGGGGCTCTGCCACTTGCCGGTCTTCGAGGACTACGTGGCTTATCTCCAAAAAAATCCAGCCGAGTGCGAGAATCTCGCCAAGGACATGCTCATCAGCGTGACTTCGTTCTTCAGGGACCCCGAGGCTTTCTCCCGCCTTCGCGAAACAGTGCTGCCCGGCTTGGTGAAGGATTCGCATGGGCGGCCACTGCGCGTCTGGGTGCCTGCCTGCGCCACCGGCGAAGAGGCTTACACAATCGCCATGCTGGTGGATGAGGCGATCACCGAGCACGGCGAGGAGGGGGCCAATTATAAAATCTTCGCCACCGACCTCGATCGTCGCGCCCTCGAGATCGCCGGCCAGGGAATTTATCCCGCCAGCATCGCTGCAGATATTCCTCCGCACCTGCTTGCAAAGTATTTCATCGCGCAGGGGGAAACCTACCAAATCCGGCGCTCGATTCGCGAACGGATGATTTTTGCAAGGCACGACATTCTGAAAGATCCACCTTTCAACCGACTCGATCTCATCAGTTGCCGGAATCTTTTGATCTACCTCCATTCCATTTCCCAGCAGCGCGTGCTTTCAATTTTGCATTTCTCACTTCGCATGGGGGGCGTGCTTGTCCTTGGCCTCAGCGAATCGATCGGGGAGATGGTTGAAAATTTCGGCCTGGTGGATCCGAAGCAACACATCTTTTTCAAGAAAACCCCTTCGCCCTCGATTCTTCCCGAAGCCATTCCAATCGCCAGCACCAGTGGCGGGGTTCTCTCCCAATACACACTCCCCCCCATGATACCCGCCCTCACCGACAACTCCTCGATCCGTCTCCTCGAGTCCTTCACCGACCGGATTTTAAGCAGGGTCGATCAAACCTGCTTCGTTCTGAACACCAGGCTGGAAGTCCTCTACAGCTTTGGCCACACCCGCCGCCACATCGGACTGCGTCAGGGCCGTGCCAGCATGAACCTCGCCGAGCTTCTGCCAAAAAATATCGCTGCGGCCCTGACCACTGTCGCCTCCCGAGTCCTCGCCGAGGAAAAACCCTGCCGTCTGGGACCGATTCCCTCGGATTGCGACGATACCCTCTTGAATTTCTCCCTCACGGTGGAATCGATCCGTCCCACCAATGATGACCGCGTTTTTCTCATCGTTTTCCTTGAGGACATGGAAAAACATACACCAGACGAGGAGAATTCCATCGGCCTGCGCGAAAGCATGCAACGCATCGGCGATCTCGAGGAGGAACTCCGCGACAGCCGCATCCGCCTCAAGGCCGCCGTCGAGGAACTCGAGGCGTCGAATGAGGAGCTGCAAACATCCAACGAGGAGTTGCAGGCCTCCAACGAGGAGCTTCAAAGCGCCAACGAGGAGTTGGAGAGCGTCAACGAGGAGCTTCAAACCCTCAACAACGAGCACCAGTCCAAAATCGAGGAACTGAGCAAAGTGAACGAGGACTTGGACAATTTCATCTCCAGCGCCGATATCGCCACGATCTTTCTGGATTCCGACCTCCGCATCCAGCGCTTCACTCCCAGCGCCGCACGCCGAACAGGCCTTCTTCTCCACGATAACGGCCGGTCCATCAACCAACTCTCCCACCCGTTCCTGGTCAAAGGAGCCGAAGCCGCATCGAAAATCATTTCAGGTTCCCAGCAGATCGAATTCAGTTTCCCCGGCGAAAACGGTGAGACAATCCACCTTCGGGCGACTCCCTACATCCGGAAAGACTCCGCCCGCGCCGGAGCCGCTGTCACCTTCATCCCGATCAAGGCCGATCGCAGCAGCTAGGTAATATCCCCACGAGGAAAATCTGTTCAGGCGGTGGGCTTTGATTTATCCCATCCCGCATGAACCCTTCCCTGCTCCCGGACGAGGACTACTACCCGCTCATCGAAGCCCGTCACTGCGATCCCTTCCGAATTCTGGGAATCCGCGAGCAGGATGGAAAATGGATCGCCCGCGTGTTTCGTCCGGATGCCGCCGAGGTCATGGTCTTTCTCGAGGGCAAAAACTCGAAACCCCAAGCCCTGAAACGCCTCGACCACGAGGGCGTTTTTGAAGGCGAGATCGAAGGCTACAAGGCTGGCAAGGGCTATTCGCTCGAACTCACCGCGCACGACGGCCAGAAGTGGCGCCAGCGCGATCCCTACTCGTTCGGCCCCGTGCTCGGCGAGATGGACATCTATCTTTTCAACGAGGGCACGCATTACGACATCTACAAAAAACTCGGCGCGCATGTGAAAGTGATCGACGAGGTGCCGGGTGTGCATTTCTCCGTTTGGGCCCCCTCCGCCCAGCGCGTGAGCGTGGTCGGCGACTTCAACAACTGGGACGGCCGCACGCACCCGATGCGCAAGCTGGTTCCATCGGGAGTTTGGGAAATCTTCCTCCCAGGCGTGCACGAGGGCGCTCACTACAAATTCGAGATACGCAGCCAGCACGGCGATGTGCTTTTGAAGACCGATCCCTACGCGTTCTTCGCCCAGCACGGAACGCAGACCGGTTGCATGGTTTTCGACCTCGGCCGCTACCAGTGGAACGACGAGGCATGGATGCACCGCCGACCGCGCATCGACCACTACAACAGCCCGATGAGCATCTATGAGGTCCACATCGGCTCGTGGCAACGCATCACGGATGACGGCAACCGCTTCCTCAGCTACCGCGAACTCGGCGACCGGCTCATCCCGTATGTGAAGGAAATGGGATTCACCCACATCGAGTTGATGCCGGTGATGGAGCATCCGTTCGATGGTTCCTGGGGCTACCAAGTGGTGAACTACTACGCGCCGACGAGCCGGTTCGGGAACCCCGACGAGTTTCGGAATTTCGTGGACCGCTGTCACCAAGCCGGCATCGGCGTGATTCTCGATTGGGTGCCCGGGCATTTCCCGAAGGACGCCCACGGCCTCGCGCGCTACGACGGCAGCGCCCTCTACGAACACGAGGATCCGCGCCTCGGCGAGCATCAGGACTGGGGCACGCTCATTTTCAACTACGGCCGCAGCGAGGTGAAAAACTTCCTGATCGGTAACGCGCTTTTCTGGCTCGACGAATACCACATCGACGGCCTGCGCGTGGACGCCGTGGCGTCGATGCTCTACCTCGACTACTCGCGCAAGCCCGGCGAGTGGCTCCCGAACTGCTTCGGCGGACGGGAAAACCTCGACGCGATCAATTTCCTGAAACGCTGCAACGAGATTTGCCACGAGCGCTTCCCGGGCGTCGCCATGGTGGCCGAGGAGTCGACCTCCTGGCCCGGCGTGTCGCGCCCGACCTACACAGGCGGGCTGGGTTTCGGCTTCAAGTGGAACATGGGCTGGATGAACGACAGCCTCCGCTACATCTCGAAGGATCCGATCTATCGCCGCTTCCACCAGGGCGAGATCACCTTTTCGATGCTCTATGCCTTCCACGAGCATTTCATTCTGGTGCTCAGCCACGACGAGGTCGTCCACGGCAAAGGCTCGCTGATCGACAAAATGCCCGGCGACTACTGGCAGAAATTTGCAAACTGCCGGATGTTCCTTGCGTGGATGTGGGCCCACCCCGGCAAGAAGCTCATCTTCCAGGGCATCGAATTCGGGCAGTTCATCGAGTGGAAGCACGACCAAAGCCTCGATTGGCACCTCACCCAGGCGCCGATGCACGACGGCCTCCGCCGCCTCGTCCAGCACCTCAACTGGCTCTATCAAAACGAGCCCGCCCTCTCCGATCTCGACGACAGCTACGACGGGTTTGAGTGGATCGATTTCAACGATGCCGACAACACCGTGTGGTCGTTCATGCGAAAATCCCGCAACGGCGCAACGCTCGTTTTCGTGGTCAACGCCACGCCCGTCGTGCGCGAAGGCTACCGCGTCGGAGTTTCAGAGCCCGGCTTCTACGAGGAAATCCTTAACTCAGACGCCGACACCTACGGCGGCAGCAATGTCGGCAACTACGGCGGCACGCCCGCGCATCAGGACTGGAGCTGGCAGGGCAAACCCCACTCGATCCTGGTGAACCTCCCGCCACTCGCGGTGGTGGGCTTCAAGCACCACCCTAAGCGTTAGGCCGAGAGAAACGCCACCGCCTCCCCGAGGGTGGCGACATTCGAGACCGAAGTGATCGGCGTGCCTTTACGGATGCGGCCGACGAGTCCGGCGATGACGCCTCCGGGCCCGAGTTCGATGAATTGCTCAATGTGGAGCTTGTCGATCAAATACTCGACGCTCTGCGACCAGCAGACGCTGCCGGTGACTTGGTCGGCCAGCGTGCGGCGGATCGTTTGGGGGTCACGCACCTCGATGGCATCCACATTGCAAACGACCGGCACCTTCGGCTCGGTCATGTGGGTTTCGGCCAAGGCCGCCGAGAGCGATTGGTAGGCGGGCTCCATCAAGCGCGAGTGGAAAGCCCCGGCAACGGTGAGTTCCACCGCCTTGCGGGCGCTATATTCCTTCGCGAGGGAAACGGCCATGACGATCTTCGAAGCCTCGCCGGAAAGGACGATCTGGCCCGGGGCGTTGATATTGGCGACATCGACATCGGCGGCGGCGGCGAGTTCGCGCACGCGGTCCTCCTCCCCTCCGATAATAGCGGCCATTCCACCAGTCGAAGCCTCGCAGGCGGCCTGCATCGCGCGGGCGCGTTTGTCCACGAGGCGGAGTCCGGTTTCAAAATCAAAAGTTCCCGCTGCGGCGTGGGCGGTGAATTCGCCAAGCGAAAGTCCCGCCGTGGCATGAAATTCCAGCGCTGGGAATTTCTCGCGGAGCACGGCGAGACAGGCGAGGCCGTGAACATACAGCGCAGGCTGGCAAACCGAGGTTTTGGTCAACTCCTCCGTCGGCCCCTCGAACGCGATCCGGCTGAGCGGATAGCCGAGGATCGAGTCGGCTTTTTCAAAAAGCGCGGCGGCGGCAGGGAACTCGGCGGCGAGGTCCTTGCCCATTCCAACGGTTTGGGCGCCTTGCCCGGAGAAAAGGAGTGCGGTTTTTTTCATAGGAAAATGGGGTTCAATGCCACAAGGAGCGGATGCAGGTGTAGGCAAGCGGGATGCCGATGAGAAGATTAAAGGGGAAAGTAACACCAAGCGCGAGGCCCACATACACGCCCGGGTTTGCCTCTGGAACCGCCGCACGGAACGCCGCCGGAACGGCGATGTAGGAACCACTCGCGCACAGCATCGCAAACAATAACGCATCGCCCTCGCTCAAAGAAACCGCGCGAGCCACAAAGATCGCGGCCGCTCCGGAAACCAGCGGGAAGGTCACCCCGAAGAAGATCGAAAAAGCGCGGCGGCCTTTGAGATCGGCGATGCGCTTGGCGGCCACCAGACCAAGATCCATCAGGAAAAAGCAAAGAACCCCGGGGAACATATCGACCACAAACGGGTGGAGCGCCTTAATCCCCGAGGGCGGCGTGACCATTCCCACGATGAGGCTTCCGAGTAGCACAAGCACGGATTTATTGGCGAAGCATTCGTGCAAAAGGCTTCCCCAAGAGGGACCGGAGTTTTGATTTCCCGTCACCTTGCGACGGGCGAAAATCAACCCAACGAGGATCGCCGGACTCTCCATCAACGCGAGAGCTGCCACCATGTAGCCGCCGAATTCGGTTTGGTGGGCGTTCAGAAACGAAGCCGCAGTAATAAATGTCACCGCACTCACCGATCCATAGGTCGCCGCCAACGCTGCCGCATCGGGTGTGTCGAATTTCCGGCGAAGGATCGGGTAGATGATCAAAGGGATCACGAAAGCCGCTGCCGAGGAGACCAGCAGCGGAACCGCCACCGACATGGGATCAGCGACTTTTTGAAGCTCGGCCCCGCCTTTCAACCCCAGCGCGAAAAGCAAATACAGCGACAGGATTTTCAGAACCGACCCGGGAATCTCCAAGTCGGACCTCACCAACGCCGCCACCGCGCCCAGCACAAAAAAGAGGATCGCGGGTTGCAATAGGTATTCCCAAGGACTCATTTGGCGCGCAAAAATAGTCGTCAGACCGAATTTGGGAAGAATCAATCCACCATGAAAACCGCTCTCCTCCTCGCCACCCTCGCCCTCGCCGCCTGCTCCTCCGCGCCAAAACTTCCCCCGCTCCGCACCGTGGACCATGTCGACCTCGAGCGCTTCATGGGGGACTGGTATGTCATCGGCACGATTCCGTGGCTCGTGGAAAAGAACAATGTCGGGACGATGGACATCTACAAGCTCCGACCGGACGGCAAAATCGATGTCACCTACGCCTTCCACAAAAAATCCCTCGACGCCCCGCGCCAAGAAATGAAAGCCGTGGCGCGCGTGTTGAACACGCGAACGAACGCCGAGTGGCGCGTCCAATTTCTCTGGCCGTTCGAGGCACCGTTTCTCGTGATCGACCTCTCGCCGGATTACCGCTTCACCACGATCGGCTACCCGAATCGCGGCCTGATCTGGATCATGAGCCGCTCCCCGGAAATGTCGGAAGCCGACTACGCCCGAGCGCTCGATACTGCGAAGGCGCAGGGCTACGATGTTTCACGAATCGAAAAAGTCCCCCAGCGAGCGGCCGGGAAACCTTGACGGCATCCAAGGCACTTTGCCAGGGCTGGCGACGCGATTGTTGACGGCGGCGCGGCGACCTTGGAGATTGGGCACGCATGAAAGTTTTGCGGGCATTTGTGTTGGCGTGGGTTCTGGGGTGTTTCGCCCAGTTCGCTGATGCCGCGCAGATGAAGGTTCCCTTCAATTTCCAATGGGGCGAATCCTCCGGCCGCGTCGAAAAAAGCCTCGAAGGCATCAAGGCCAAGATCGTCGAGCGGAAAACCATCAACAACCGCCAAGTCCTCGTCGTCGAGGGCATCCCCCAGAAAAGTCTACAGCGTTCCCTCTTTTACTTCTCCAACGATGCGCTCAACGAAATTGAACTCCAATACGGCGACCCCTCGTGGGACACTTCCCGCTATGTGACTTTCTTCGATGAGGTCCGACGCAATGTGGATACCAAATACGGCACCGGTCGCATGATCGTTCGCGACAAGACCCGCGACGCAGGCACCGATATCCTACAAACCCTCATCGGCTACCAATGGGTGCAAGGCTTCATGTCGCTCCGGCTGTTTTTATTCACCGGGGAAAAAACCGATCAGGCCTGTCGTGTGCTCAGCCTGCACTACAAGGAAATCTAACCAGCGACGAATTTCAGGGCGTCTCCGAAACGAAGTCGCCACGAAATTTCGCTGTGGCTGCCACCATGGACTTCGCGGATGGTGAATTCCTTGCCAGCCGTCCAACCCTTCGCGCGGAGATGCTCGCCCAGTATGTCATGGTATGCCCGGTAGCATTCGTCCAACCCTTGGTCGCCGTGGTCGAAATACATTCGCACCTCCTTGTCCAGAGCCGGTTCCGCCTCGAGGGCCTGGAGCGAAGCCGAGTCGCGCGGGAGGGATTGCGACATATCCTCGAACGAGGTCGAGAGGCAGACGAAATTCCGGAACACGCCGGGATGCGCGAGAGCGGTCCGGAAGGTGTTGAGCGCACCGAGGCCGGCCCCGCCAAGCGTGCGGGCGGTGCGTTTCGCGATCGTGCGGTAGTGCTGGTCCATGTGCGGCACGAGTTCCGTAACGAGGAATTGGGCGTAGGCTGCGCCGCCGAATTCCGGCGAAAGCTCGAAATCCCGCATCGTCAGGTTGTCATCCGAGTAGCCCTCCGGATGGCAAACACCCACCACGATCGATTCAGGAATCACCGAGCGCCGCGCCAGAAGCGCCGCCCACTCGTCAGCCGCCCAATCGACACCGGAAACCACGCTGCCGAGGGGATCGAACACATTCGAACCGTCATGGAGATAGATCACTGGAAAGCGGGTTTCCGTCTGCACGCCGTAGCCCGGCGGCAGCCAGATTAGAAGTTCCCTCTCGCCGGCGAGGATGCGTGAATGCAACCGCTCTCGCGTCAACCTTCCGCTATAGCGATCCTTCCAATCCGCCACCGTGTGGTGGAGCGTGGCATCGAGCCAGACATCGTGCCGACTGTTGGCAGGCACATGGCCGAACGCCTCCACGGCCTCGCTCTCCCAGGAGCCCCTCGTGATTTTGTATTCCAAATGCGTCCCAGTGTCGGCCTCGATCAAACCATTGTGGAAATGCCCGTCGAATTCGAGCGGCAGGGCTTTGGCGGGATCCCAAGCCCCGAGATCGCGATGGTTGCCGGTGATATAAATTCTCCCCTCGGGACGATCGACAGGGGGGACGATCCGAAAACGAATCTTGCTCATGTGCGAAACCTACCGCCGCCAGCGTTCCTTGGAAAATGGGAATTTCAACGAGCTTGGTAAAAATCGCATCGACGCCCCGCGCGAATTGGGGAAAACCTTTGGGTGATGTCCACGATGCCTGCCATCCCAGCGGCCGAAAATCCGCCAACCACCGGGACCACGCCGTCGCAACGGTCCGGCGGAATGCGCACCTACTACCGCGTGGCAGAGGAGGCTGGCAGCCTCGTCCGTTGCGAACCCGCTGAGGCACAGATCATCGTCTTCAACACCCCCACCATCGATGATGAGGCGGACCTGATGGAGTATTACAACATCGACTACCACACGCTCCATTCCTCGCTCGACCCCGACGAACTCTCCCGCCTCGAATTCGAGGCCGATCACGCCGCCCTCATTTTCAAACGCCCGAAGAGCTTCTCCGCCGACGACAATTTTCTTTTGAAAATGACCTCTACAGGTGTGTTCCTCTACGAGGATCGGATCGTGGTCGTCATGCCCGACGATGCCCCGCTTTTCGAAGGCCGCCCGCAGCTTCGCATTTTTTCAATCCAGGATGTGATTCTCCGCTTGCTCTACCAAAGCATCAATCACTTCGAGGGCCATCTGAAAGCCATCAACATGCTCTCCGACTCGCTCGAACGCCGGATCATGACCTCGATGGAGACCCGCTACCTTCTCAACATGTTCGCCCTCGAGAAGAGCCTCGTCTACATCCTGAATGCCATCAATTCGAACGCCGCGCTGTTCGAAAAAATGAAAACCTATGCCGAGCGGTTGGGCTTCGACCACGACCAACTCGGCATCCTGGAAGACATCATCATCGAGAACCAGCAGTGCCTCCGCCGTTCGGAAATCTTCTCGCAAGTCGTCGCCGGCATGATGGATGCCCGAGCCTCCATCGTGAGCCACAACCTCAACATCCTGATCAAAAATTTCACCATTTGGACCATCGCCATCATGATGGCGAATCTAGTGGTCGGCATTTTCTCGATGAACATGGAACTACCCTTGATCAAGGGTGGTGGCTTGTGGCCGTTTCTTGGCGTCAACGCCCTCGCCATCTTTGTTTCGGCCGGCATTCTTTGGTTCTCCCGGTTCCGGAAGTGGTGAAAACAACTAGCGCCACTCGTGCTTCGGGTATTGGCGCTGGAGTTGGTTTTTGAGCTGCGGATAGGTCTCCGCCCAGAAGGATTGGAGGTTTTTGGTGACCTGCACCGGACGGTGGCTCGGGGCGAGGACATGAAGCGTGAGGGCGTGCCGGCCGAGGGCGATTTTGATTTCGCCATTCACGCCGTAGAAATCCTGGATGCGCGAAGCGAGCACAGGCTCGGCCGTGTCGGAGTAGGTGATCTTCGCACGGCGGCCTGAGGGAAGCTCGAGCCGCTCGGGAGCGTGTTTTTCGACGAACTGCTGCTG
>CAWUMN010000037.1:0-11622 GCA_963923595.1 uncultured bacterium | reverse complement strand
GCAGGAAAAACAAATTCGTATCCGCCGACGCCTCGGGCAGCCGCCGCACCAGCGCAGCCTGGCCGAGGTAGTTCAGCACCAGCGAGGGAAACACCACCCATTTCCACGCCCGCACGATCGGCCCCCGGCCGAAGTGCCCCAGGTCGGCATAAAGCGCCTCGGCACCCGTCACTGCAAGAACCACCGCGCCAACCATCGCCCATGCCTCCCAACCGCCGCGAGCGAGCAACTCCACTGCGTGGACTGGATTCAAAGCCTCCAGAACCCCTGGCTCCAAAAATATCTGCCGCGCTCCCATAGCGGCCAGCACCCCAAACCACAGGAGCATCACCGGCCCGAAAAGCCCGCCCAATCGCGCCGCTCCGAACCTCTGGGAAAAAAACAACGCCGCCAGAATCGCCACGGTCAACGGCAGCGAATACCTCGCCCAGTCGGGATTCACCGTCGCCAATCCCTCCGCCGCGCTCAACACCGACACCGCCGGCGTGATCGCCCCGTCGCCGAACAGCAGCGCCGCCCCGAAAATCATCAGCACCGCCAAAAAACCTCTGTCCACCGCCGGCGAGGGCTTTCCCCCAAAGGCCAGCGCCATCAGCGCAAAAATTCCACCCTCGCCGTTGTAGTCCGCCCGCATCACCAGCAGCACATATTTCACCGCCACCACAAGGAAGAGCGTCCACAAAATCAGCGACACAACCCCGGTCGCCCCCGCGGCCCCCGACAAGGCCACTGCTGTTTGGAATGCGTAGAGCGGGCTTGTGCCGATATCGCCAAAAACCACCCCCAGCGCCAAAAGAGCCATCCCCACACCGGCGGAGGTTTTTTTGTTTTTGAAACCGGCGGGAACCGGCGTGTGAGGGTCGGATGTCATGAGCGGTCTACCAAGCGCGCGACTTTATCGGCGGAATTCTTTTCGGCAATCACCCGACCTCCAGACGGCGAGGACTGGAAGTGAGAATCCTGATCGATTCGAACCGCTTCATCGACTTCTGCGCCGGAGAGCCGCAAGTTTCATTTGCAGGCACCTCTCTTCTTGGCAACTCACTGCTTCCACAGGAGCTTTTCGGCTTGAGGCTGGAAGCCATGCCCCGGCCATCGACTGGTTTAAACTCAGATTGAATCAACCCAGACATGGCCAACATGGATACCACTCAGTGCATCTTTGAATCTTGGCACGCCGTGCCGGTAGGGATTTCAAGAATGAGTGCCATGCTTGCCTGTGATAACCATTTCCAGCAGCCTTCGCTTGTCAGACAAACCAACCCTCGGAGTCGAACAATGGAAAACATCGCCGCCAAAATCGGCCTCGAGCCTCAGCCAGCAGTCGTTGGCCAACGCCTTCGCACTTACATCAATCTGAAACTCGCCGCGATTGGTTGCCCGGTAGCTGACATCGCTTCCGACGCCAACGGCTTCGGCAACCTCGCCGAGTCGATGCTCGCCCACAATCGCGAGACCGCACGACTCCTCTCCGACTACCAATGCCCCGCCGATTGGCGGATTCAGAGGTTTCTCGACGATTATCTCCACGAGACTGGAAAAACTCCGCGCCTGCCCTCACAGACATTTACCCTCGATAGGCACGGACTCGCCCGCGCGCTCTCGCTGCCGGCGGATGGCGATGAATTCGTCTCCGACATCGTCAGCAGCTACCGCGTCAAACAAGGCGTCCTACACAACCCCGCGAAGGACCGACGCACCACGCAGGGAGTTTTCCATATCGCCGAGGGCGGCCTGCCGATCCCCGACGACAAAAAAGCCGTTCCTATCGCGACCTTCGCGAAAATGCTGGAGATCGCCCTCGCGCCGCCGCGCGACCTGATGGGCCTGCCCTTCACTTCACGCCACAGTGAGGAGGCGGCGTGCTTTGTTTCGCTGCTGCTACGCCCGCTCGTCTGCCCCGCCGTTCCTGGATTCACGCCGGAGAAGCGTATGGAGATTCGCTTTTTCGCGCCGGGCCATCTCGTGAGCAACCTCGACTTCGTTGAAAGCATCTTCGGGAACGCTGGCGATCCCTTTTTGCCGCAGAACGACGCCGGGCTGGATGTGGAGCACTGGAGCGGCCACACGGGCTGCGTGATCCTCGCGCCGCACCTCACGCAAGTCACCAAGCGCGAGGCGTGCCTGCCGCCTTGGCACCTAGCAACGGAACGCCAGCGGCGCGATGGCATGTGCTGGAAAAACGAGGATGAACTCTACAACGACGGCTCGGCCTTCAAGCTCACCGCCCGCAACGAGTCCGGCACGATCGTGACGCTCATCGCCGACAATTATTTCGGCTACTGCAAAAAGGAGGTGAAAACCCAGATCGGTTTCGCCGCGAACCTGCTCGGCCGCGCCGAAGAGGAACACTCCGGCGGCGCGCTGGTTTTTCCTGCCTACGACCTCGGCGAGGAATTCGACGGCTCGCTCCATGTGCGCCACCGCGGCCACACGCTCGAGGCCGCCGCCCAAATCCTCCCGGATGCCATCAATCTCCGTCCCGAGGGATACGGAATCGACAAAACACACACCGAGATTTTCTACATCCCCGCCGAGGCCAAGGTGAGCCTGCAAAACCTGCGCGTCTCGTGGACCGACGCCAGCGGCGCGGAGCAATCGTTGAAACTCCTGCCGGGCCGATTTTACATTCGCCCCTCGGGCTACCGAATCCATCTCCACCGCAGCGAGGGCGACCGCCGCTGGCGGCTCGTTGGCACGCGCGCGGATGCCGTGTTTTGCCACAAACCCAGCACCGTCTCGGGCGGCGGAAAATCCGAAATCTCGAAATCCATCGCGGACGCCATCCTTCAAGGGCCGGTCTATGTGTCGGATTTCAACGCCGACTTCGACCGCGTCGCCGAACTCCTCGCCCGCGATTACTCGAACCGCTTCCGCGATTCCTCGCAGAGAGGATGCGACCTCCGTCCGATCCTCAGCCCGGAGCGTTCGCTCGGCTCGGTGATCAAACTTTTCACCCCCTCCCCCGCCGAGTTTTCCGACGAATACAACACCTGGCTCGAGTCGATTCCCCAGCATGTGAAGGAACTCCTTTTCGTGGTTAAGCGCCACCACAACGCGGGAGACAAAGGGGAGTGGCGATCGCGCTTCGGGGTCGATTCCGTCAACGGCCGACCAGGGCATGAACTCAAATTCCAAAACAAACCCCTCGCCACGGATTTTCTGCGCGTCGGCTTCGAGCCGGACGGATCCTGGCGCGTCTTCAGCCTGCGGCAGGATTTCTTCCCGGCCGCGAAGCTCCAGATGGAGGACGACATCACCGCCTCAGTCGTGGTGCCGCTTTCCGCGATCACCCATCCTCCGGAGGACGCACCCGGCGGCTCGGTGAAATTCGCCGAGAACTGTGAATCCCGACTCTTCCAGCGCCCCGACGACGCGATCCACCCGGGCTACGACAAACAAACCGAAAGCGATTTCTCCAAGCCGGGAAATTTCTTCTCGAACTACCAACCACTCGAACGCGCCGATGTTCGCGCGATTTTCGAAGACGCCGTCGGCTTCTCTAAATTCACCCGTCCCATGCAGGAGGCAATCCGTGCAGCACTCGATGGTGACGACTCCCCGCGCTTCTTTGTCTGCTCCTCCTTGCCGCGGATCGTCGACGGCAAGCCGACCAAAAACCCGCGCTACCTCCAGACCCGCCAGGATCTCGTTCGTCCGATCGACGCCTATCTCGCCTCGGTAAGCCAGCGCCTCCTGCGCCGCATTCCAGCAGCCGATCCACTCCACACGCCGATCAGCGCGATCCTCCCTGGCCGCCGCAACAACCCGGCAGAAAAAGGTGTGCGCTCCCTTGCGGTTTTTAATCCGATCCACCACCTCGAACTTCCCGAGCTTTTCCTCGAATACATCTGCTCGCTCACCGGCAAGTCCCCCTCCACCACCGGCGCGGGGAGCGAAGGCGCCTTGACTAAGGGCCCGTTCAACGCGCTCCCGCCGATCTACGACCTCAACGCCGCACTCGTCGGCCATCTTCTCACCCGGCAACCGGTTTTCCTCACCGCCGCCGGCCATGTCGGCCCGAGGATGCGTGTGGACCACGATGTGAGCCTGCTCGTTCCCGAGGTGTGGTCCCGCATGTCGCCTACCGAACGCCTGCCCGCCCACTTGATCGAGCATGGCTGCCTCGAGCGGGTCCCCGACATCGAATTCGAGGGGCGCCTTCTGCCCTCGAGTCGCCTCGGTTGGCGGATCACGGAGAACTTCGTCCGCATGTTCCTCGGCCGCGTTTTCAACTACCCGCACCGGGTTTTCACCGAAGACCTCCTGCTGCCCGAGACCCAAGACCTCCCTGCCTTCGCCGATGGCATCGACAACATCGTCCAAACCCAAAAATCGGTAGCCGAAGCGTATTTCGCCGATGGCAGCATCGAGTGGGCCTGCCCGCCGCTCCGCGTTCTCCTGCACATCATGCGCGACGGACATTTCGAGGGAAAAAAACTGAACGACCCTGGCGTGCGCGTCCTCTTCGATCCCGACAAGGCCATCGCGAGCGATTGGTATCGAGCGCGCCTCGAGGCGACCGCTGCCGGCGATCAGGCGCTATGGGATCGGCATGTGAAGAACCTCGAAGCCTTCATCCGCCGCCCGCGCAACGAGGAAACCTCGCAACGCCTCGGCTTGCCTGCGAAGCTGGCGATGGCCAGGGCGAAACTCCAAGAGGCCAGCTCCCACGGCTACGCCGAAAGCCTCCGGGGAACCATCGGCACCCAGCCGATCCCCAGCTGAGCCTCAACTAACCACACCTTGCCAAACCTCACCGATCTCACCGCCTTTCAATGGACCCTTGCCACCCTCGCAGCGCTGGGACTCGGCATGAGCAAAAGCGGGTTCGGCGGGATGGCGATGATTGGAATCCTGCTGATGGCCCAAATCATCCCCGCCCGCGAATCCACCGGTGTGATCCTGCCAATGCTCATCCTCGCCGATGTTTTTGCGGTCCGGGCCTTCCATCATCACGCGGTCTGGCGTGTGCTTTGGCGAATCCTCCCCGCGGCAGTCGTCGGCGTGATCGTCGGCTGGATCGTGATGCCACTGATTCCCACACACTCATTCGCCCCAGTGATCGGCTGGATCGTCACCGCCTTGCTCGGGCTGTCGATCCTCCAGAAATCCTCTCCGCGCCTGCAGGAAATCGCCGCCGACCACCCCGCCATCGCGTGGCCTTTGGGAACCATGGCCGGAATCACCACGATGATCGCGAACGCCGCGGGGGCTGTGATGACAATCTACCTGCTCGCCTGCCGCCTGCCGAAATACGAGTTTGTGGGCACGGCGGCGTGGTTTTTCTTTTTGATCAATGTCTTCAAAATCCCCTTCAGCGCCTCGCTGGGATTGATCACGCCGCAAACCCTTCTCTTCAACGCCACGCTGGCTCCGGCAGTTATCGCCGGCGTGTTCGCGGGAAGATTCCTCCTCGGAAAAATTAAACAACAAGCCTTCGAGTGGCTTCTGATCGCGATGGCCCTCGCCGGAAGCCTGCGGCTGGCTCTGGGGTAAAAAACAAACGCCCCGCCACTTGCGTGGTGGGGCGTTGTTTGGAGAGGATTTCGTTTACTGGCAGGCTTCGCACTCGCCGCCGTTGCGCATGGCTTCGATCGAGCAAGCAAGCTTTTGCTCGGCGGTGTATTCCTGCTTAGCGCCGGCAACAACGCCGCGGAGTTCCTTTTTCACATTCGTGGTCGGGCCTTCGATGCTGGAAGCCCCGAGGGTGCGGAGGTAGTAGGTCGTCTTGAGGCCGGTGTGCCAGGCGCGGCGATACATCTTGCTGACGACGCGCATGTCGGGCTCGCCGATGAAAAGGTTCACCGACTGGGCTTGGTCGATCCACTTTTGCCGACGCGCGGCGGCATCGATGACAAACTCGTGACCGATCGTGAAGACCGTGCGGTGCTTCTCGCGGATCGCTTCGGGGATTTCCTCGATGTTCGTGAGTTCGCCCTCGAAGTATTTGAGCTGTTCGAGCATCCGGGAGTCCCATTTGCCAAGCTTCTTGAGGTCGCGAACGAGTTCGGTGCTGAGGATGGTGAATTTGCCGCCGAGGTTTTCCTTCGCATAGAGGTTTTTGTAGTTCGGCTCGATGCAGGGCGTGGTGCCGGTAATGTTCGAGATCGTGGCGGTGGGGGCGATCGCGAGAACATTCGAGTTGCGCATGCCTTGGCGTTTGATCTTTTCGCGGACGGGCGTCCAGTCGAGGCGGCCGCCGCGCGGGACATCGATCTTCACACCGCGCTCACGCTCGAGCAGGTCGATGGTGTCCTGCGGAAGCAGACCTCGATCCCACTTCGAACCACGGTAGCTTGAGTAGGGACCGCGCTCGGCGGCTAGGTCGCTTGAGGCGCTGTAGGCATGGTAGGCGATCGACTCCATGAACTCGTCATTGAACTCGACCGCTTCTTGGGAGGCGAAGCCGAGGCCGCGCTTGAAGAGGGCGTTTTGAACCCCCATGACTCCAAGACCGATCGGGCGGTGGCGGTTGTTCGAGCGCTTGGCGGCCTCGGTCGGGTAGAAATTGATGTCTATGACATTGTCGAGGGCGCGGATCGCAACAGTGATGGTTTCTTTGAGCATCTCCTGATCGAGCGAGCCATCGGCTTTTATGTGCGAGTCGAGGATGATCGAGCCGAGGTTGCAAACAGCGGTCTCGTCCTCGCTCGTGTTCAGCGTGATCTCGGTGCAGAGGTTCGACGAGTGGATGACGCCGACATGGTCCTGCGGGCTGCGGAGGTTGCAGGGATCCTTGAAGGTGATCCACGGGTGGCCGGTCTCGAGAAGCATCTTGAGCATCTGCTTCCAGATTTCGATGGCGGGAACTTCCTTGCCGGTGATTTTACCCTGACGGGCGAGTTCCTCGTAGTGGAGGTAACGCTCCTCGAATTTCCGGCCATAGGCCTCATGCAAATCGGGGACCTCGTTTGTGCGGAAGAGCGTCCAGTTTTCCCGGGCCTCCATGCGCTTCATGAAAAGATCGGGAACCCAATTCGCGGTGTTGAGGTCGTGCGTGCGGCGGCGGTCATCGCCCGTGTTGCGGCGGAGTTGGAGGAAGTCCTCGATGTCGTTGTGCCAAGTCTCCAGGTAGGCACAACCGGAACCGCGGCGTTTGCCGCCTTGGTTGACGGCCACGAGTTGGTCGTTGTGGAGCTTAAGGAACGGAATGACGCCCTGCGACTCGCCGTTCGTGCCCTTGATGTAGCTGCCGGTGCCGCGCACGGCAGTCCAGGAACCGCCGAGCCCGCCGGCCCACTTCGAGAGGTAGGCATTCTCTGCAATGCCGCGCTGCATGATCGACTCGATCGAGTCATCGACCTTGTAGAGGTAGCAGCTGGAAAGCTGGCTGTGGAGCGTGCCGGAGTTGAAGAGGGTCGGAGTGCTCGAGCAGAAGCGGCGGGATTTATAGAGATTGTAGAGGCGCACAACCCAGTCCTCCTTCGTGGCGGGTTCCTCGATGAAGAGGCCCATGGAAACTCGCATCCAGAAGAACTGTGGAGTCTCGAGGCGGCGGGCGGGTTTCTTGGTTTTGTCGACGATCAAATAGCGGTCGTAGAGCGTCTGAATGCCGAGGTAGTCGAAGTCCATGTCGGCCGTGGGATCGATCGCGTCGGCTAGGACATCGAGGTCGTAGCCGAGGAGCTTCGGCGTGAGGCGCTCGATGGAAACGCCGGTGCGCAGGTAGCTCTTGAAGGCCTTGCGATGGGCCTCGCGGAGTCCCTCGATGCCGTCGCGGGCAATGCGCCAGTCAAGGACCTCCTCGTAGATATAAGAGAGAAGAATGCGGGCGGCGAACTTGGCAAAGTCGGCATCGCGCTCGATCAGGGTGCGGGCGTTGAGGATGATCGTGTTTTTGAGGATTTCCTCGGTGACCTCGTTGGCGAGCGAGCGGCGGAGTTCGCGCTCGATCTGGGGAGCGTCGAGATTGAGGTCGAGGCCGATCATTGCGAATTGAATCCGCTTTTTGAGTTCCGAGCCATCCCAGAGGATGTTTTGGCCATCGCGCTGGGTGACCATGATGAGAGCGTCTTGCAAATCGCTGGTCGCGGCCTCGGCTTCGGTTTTTGTATTTTCCGCACGGTGACTGGCGCGCTGGGCACGGTAAAGAATGTAGCTCTCGGCGACCTTGTAATAGCCCTGTCTCATGAGTTCCTCCTGAACCAAATCCTGCACATCCTCGATGTGAACGAACGCCGACTCGCGGATGCGGACGCGCTCGGTGACGGCGCGCGCGATCGTCGCGGCGGCGGCGGGGTTTTCCTTCATGTCGAGGAACGCTCGGCGGCACGCGTGCTCGATCTTGGATTCCATCCAGGGAACGACCGAGCCGTTCCGGCGGATGAGGCGGGCGGTCATCGGGGCGGATTCCAGCAAATCGTCGGTGCGGACGCCGGAGCGGACCGAGCGTTTGAAGACCAGGCTCTTCGCGACATCGTGGGCGTCATTTTCGATGAGGGCCTTTTCGATGAGGAGCGACAGGTCGTTTTCAGAAAGACGGAGAGAACCGGCTTTCTCCGCCTCCTCGGCGAGGCTCAGCGCGACGGAGTGGGCGACATTGGCGACGAACCCGCGGTTTTGCTCGTTGAAAATATTCTTCTCCTCGCGCGAGAGGAGGAGGTCAGTAAGCGCCTCGCCGATCTCGTCGGCAACATCGGAGAGATTGAAGGATTGCTCCTGTCCATCGTGACGGGTAACGACGATTCCCTGCAACGGATGCGAGGGCGTGGAAATGGCTTCGCGCCAGGAGAAGTCGGGCTTCTGGTCGCGCGGCATGGTGACGAGGCGCTTGAGGGCCAAGTCTTCATCGAGTGAAAGCAGTCGGGGCATTTTCAGGTCAGTTCAAAGGGTGGAATGAATTTTAGAGTTCGTCGTCGGAGACGCCGGCGAGATCGACACCGCGGCGGTATTCCGTGACGCGGCCCTCGAAGAAGTTGGTTTCCTTTTTGATCTCCATCATCTCGGAGAGCCACGGGAGCGGGTTCGCGAGGTTTTGGTGGAGTGGTTCGAGGCCCACGCCGACGAGGCGGCGGTCGCCGATGTAGTCGATGTATTGGCAGAATTCATCGGCGGTGAGACCGACGGCGGCGACAGGCAGGCAATCGCGGATGAACTGCTTCTCGAGCTCAATCGCCTCGCGCATCGTGGAGCGAAGATCCTCGCGGAACGACTCGGTCCAGATTTCGGGATTTTCATCCACGAGGTCCTGGAAGAGTTGGCGGAGGAGCTCGATGTGGTTGGACTCGTCGCGCAGCGTGTAGCTGATCATTTGGCCCACGCCGGGGAATTTGTTCTGGCGGTAGAGCGCGAGGATCATGCCGAAGAGGCCGTAGAATTGGGTGCCCTCCATACACTGACCGAAGAGGAACATGTTTTTCGCGAGTGCGGTCTTCGTTTCGGGGTCGGTGAAATCCATGTCGCCGCGGAGCGCGCGGCTGTTGCTCACCACGAAATCGGTTTTGTTTTTGATCGTCGAGATGTCCTCGAACATCGCCTCGCACTCGTGCGGATTGATGCCGAGCGAGCTGATCATGTAGACTAGCGAATCGGCGTGGATGTTTTCCTCCTGTGCATGGCGGCCGAGCGCTAGCTTGAGCTCAGGCGCGGTGACGGCCTCGCGAATCACATGGAGGACATTGTCGCCCACGATGCCTTCGGCAGCGGAGAAATAGCCGATCGCCATCTTGATGATCCAGCGGTCCACATCGGAGACGAAGCCTGTGGTGTCGCGCCAGTGCTCGCAGTCCTTCTGCATCTGGATGTCCTCGGGCTCCCAATGGTTCGCCTTCATTTTTTTATAGAGGTCGTAGGCCCAAGTGTATTTCAGGGGGAGGATGTTGAAAAACATGGTCTGGCGTCCGTTAATGACGCGCTTGGCGGCGTAGGCGGCTTCGGCCTTATCGCGATCGAGAACAAAATTGCGGTCTCCGAGAGTGATGGTGGTGGTGGCCATGGTGGTTGAGATGTTTTGGTTGTTTTTAACTGGGTCCGCTGCGACCCGTGACCGCTTCCCTAGCGGCTCCGGATTCGCAAGCGGGTGAGTTGTCTAACAGTTGGTGGGCATCCGTCAAAAAAATACTACGGATTGGCGTAAAAAAAATGGCAACCACCATATATTGTGGTTTTCCGGAAAAACCACCCAAGCACAAACCGGGCCAATTTTTACCTCATTTATGTTCCGTGAGTTGGGAAAACAGGCGACGGAAAGGGCGCGTGACAAATCCTCCACTGGGGGGATAGTCGGGGCATGGAAATCCTGAAAACGCTCGCTGTCGCACTCAGTCTCGGCACTCTCGCCGGCCTGAATCTCTACCTCACGGTTGTCGTAACCGGATTGGCCTTGCGGATGGATTGGGTGGCTCTGCCGGTGCCGCTTCAAGGACTCGAGGTGCTCGGAGACCCGCTAATTCTCGGCATCGCCGGGGTTTTGTATTTGATCGAATTTTTTGCCGACAAGATTCCGTGGGTCGACACGGCTTGGGACGCGGTGCACACCTTCATCCGACCGGTCGGCGCCGCCGCGCTGGCTGTGGCGGCGATGGGCGACGCGCATCCGGCTTTTGAAATCGCAGCGGTGCTTCTAGCCGGCGGAATGGCGTTCTCCGCCCACGCCGCGAAAGCCGGCACGCGTGTGGTGGCGAACGCCTCGCCGGAGCCGTTTTCAAATATCGGGTTGAGCCTCGCTGAGGACGGAGTGGTTCTCGGCGGGCTGGCATTATTGGTCTGGAATCCGCTTGTGGCCTTCTTCTGCGCGGCGCTCGGCGTGACGGCGGCACTTTGGTTCCTGCCGAAAATCGTGCGCGCCGTGCGCGCGAATCTGTGGTTCGCCTGGCGGAAACTCAAGTCCCCTCCAGAGTCCGAAAAAACCGCCGAGCCGCTTGCAAAGCTGCCCGAGAGGTGGGATGCGCTTCTTCGCCGGATGTGCGTGAGTCAATCTCCGATCGAGTGGGCCCTGCCCTGCATCAGCCGCAAAGGCGACAAACTGCCCGCGAACTTGCCCGGTTGGCTTGCGAGCTTCGCCGACAAGCCTGCGGAGATTCATTTCATCGCGCGCACTTGGCGTGGAGGTGTCCTTGCCGCGCTGGACATCGGTGCGGCTTCAATCGAATTCCGCGATGGTTTTTTAGCCTCGCGAATCGAGATCAAGCATCGAGAGGGCAGGCCATGCCAGGGATTTTTATTCGAAGCTTCGCTCTCGAAAGCCGCACAGGAACTGGCTTCACGACTGAATGACGATGCGCGACTTGCCAAGCGCTCGCCGGTTTTGGGTCAGCTCGGCAATTAGCGCCGAGGCGGCTGGATGACGATTTTTTGAGTCATCAACGAGACATCGTCATCCCTGTTGGCTGCCGCGAGGTGGTGTTCAAAAACAGCGGCGGCCTGGGTCCTGGACATGATCTCGGAGAGGTTCAAAAGCTCGAGCCGCTCGGAGTAATCGCGAAAGTCCAAGCGGACTTTGCCAAGCGTAAGCAACTGAACGACGACGCTCATGACATGAGTGCTCGTGTGGCCGACCTTCAAGATGAATTCGTCAATTTTCGAAGCGAGAGTGACGATCTTCGGCGGGACAGGCTCACGGGCGCCTTGATCAATGAAGAAAACTTCATCCCTGATCATAATTTCCTTCGAAGTTTTGGG
>CAWUMN010000036.1:0-11681 GCA_963923595.1 uncultured bacterium | reverse complement strand
TCCGCCTCTTCCGCCATTGCGCTGTTGCGGTCGAGGCGTTTGCGGAGGGTGGCGCGGGTGATGCCAAGGAGCTTGGCGGCGCGGACTTGGTTATCGCCGGTTTTTTGCATGGCGCGGAGGGTGAATTCCCGCTCGATCCAAGGGAGGATTTGGAGTGAGGGGTCATCGACCGCAGCGTTGAAAAGAATCTCAATCGCGCGGTCTTTCGACATTTCGCGCGTCTGGCCGGCCGGGGCGCCTGCGATGTTTGTCTCGGCCTCGGCGGCTCCGAGCGGGATGTCCTTTGGCAAAAGCGTGTCGGCGGTGGAAAGGACGGCGGCGCGCTGGAGGGTGTTCTCGAGTTCGCGGACATTGCCGGGCCAGGGGTAGGCCTCGAGGACCCGAACGGCCTCCTCGGAAAGTTTCAGCCGGGGCGAATGCGTGCGGTTGGCGATTTTTTGGAGGAAATACTCGGAGAGCAACCGGATGTCTTCCACGCGCTGGCGTAGCGGCGGGATGTGGATTCGCACGACATTCAGACGGTAGAACAAATCCTCGCGGAATGTTCGCTTGGCGACCTCGTCCTCAAGGTTGCGGTTCGTCGCGCAGATGATTCGCACATCGGTGTGGAGCGTTTCATTGCCTCCCACGCGGGAGAACTCGCCCTCCTGCAAAACGCGCAGCAGCTTGCTCTGAACCTGGAGCGGCATTTCGCCGATCTCATCCAGAAAGAGCGTGCCTTTGTTGCATTGTTCGAAGCGGCCGATGCGCTGGACGGTCGCGCCGGTGAAAGAGCCTTTCTCGTGGCCGAAAAGCTCGCTCTCGAGAAGGTTCTCGGGGATGGCAGCGCAGTTGATCGCGAGGAAATTTTTATTGCTGCGGGCGCTGTAGTTGTGGATCGCGACGGCGACGAGTTCCTTGCCCGAGCCGCTCTCGCCGGTGACCATCACGGCGGCATTGCTGCCCGCCACACGGCCGATCATTTTGAAAACCTGCTGCATCGCCTCGGAGCGCCCGACGATCTCGTCCTTGTGCTGCTCGACCGTGAGCTGGGGTTTGAAAGTGTTCGCCGCCTTGAGTTCCGCAGCGGCCTGGAGGGCGGAGTCGGCGACGACCTTGAGGTTGAAAGGGAGCTGCTCTTTGCGGACAAAATCGAACGCGCCCATTTTCATGGCCTCAATCACCGATTGGGTCGTTCCGAAGGCGCTCATGAGCACGACCAGGGCGTTCGGCGAATGCTTGCGGATTTTCACCAAAAGCTCGAGGCCGGTGAAGGGATGGAGGTTCGACTCGGCCATGACGAGTTCCGGTTCCTCGGAGCAAAAGGTCTTGTAGGCAGCGTCAGACGAGTCCTCCACGAGCACGCGAATTTTCGCTCCCTCCAGCTGATTTTTCGCCCATTCGAGAAAATCGCTATCGCGATCCACCACTAAAATTGTCTGCTGCTTCGCCATGTCCCCTGAAATTTCGTTTCGGCATCTAACACCATGGGCCACGGCACGAAAGCGATTTCTGGCAAGCGCGGTCTTGCGCGCCGCGCGGCTCCTGCTTTTCTACTGCTGGAAATGTCAGGACTGCGTTTGTTTTTTCTCCTCGTGGCGGTGATTTGCGCGATAGCGCCGAGAGCTGCGGCCGGGTTGCTTGACGAGCTCGATGCCGCCGACCGCGCGAAAGTGTGCGCGGGCCATCAGGTCCTCTTGCAGGAGGAGGTCGATGGAAAACCTTGGCCGCGTGTGCGTGTCTACCAACTCGTGAAGGCCACGCCGGAGGAGGTCGCGGCGGTTTTTTTCGATTACGACAATTCCAAGACCTTCGTGCCCGACCTCCTGCATTCCAAAATCTCGAAGAAAATTTCCCCGTGCGACATGGAGGTCGACTACGAGGTCGATGTGCCGATCCTTGCGGACGAAGCCTACACGGCCCGCAATGACCTCAAGGTGGTCGAGGGCGGCGGCTATCGGGTGACTTGGAATCTTGTGCGTGCGAAGCAAACCAAGGACGCCACAGGGCACCTTCGCATCGAACCGCATGGCGAGGGCGAGGCGGTGATTTGCTACACGAATCTCGTGACGCCCAGCTCGGGCATGGCCAAAATTCTGGAAAAAATCGCCATCGCACGCATGGAGAAAACCGTCGAGGCCATGGTCCGGCAGGTTCAAAACCAGAAGAACAGCCATCCCGCAGACCTCGCGCGCCAGCTCGCAGCCCTGCGCGAGGCGCTTGCATCCGAAGCCGCCAGCTCTGCCGCTCCATGAAAAGCTCCAAAAAAACCCAGCTCGGGATCATTTTCCTGACGATCCTCATCAACATGGTGGGCTTCGGAATCGTGATTCCGGTGCTGCCATTCTACGCCACGGAATTCGGCGCGACCCCCTTCGAGGTCGGTTGGCTGTTTGGAATCTACTCGTTGGTGCAATTCGTTTTCTCGCCCTTCATCGGGCAACTTTCCGACCGGTTCGGCCGTCGCCCCGTGCTGATCCTAAGCACACTCGGAACGGCGGCAGGGTTTTTGGTGATGGGCTTCAGCCACACGCTTGCGCTGCTTTTCGTCGGGCGGATCATCGATGGCGTCTCGGGTGGAAGCGTCGGCACGGCGCAGGCCTACATCGCCGACATCACAGGCCCCGAGGAACGCTCGAAGTCGATGGGCCTCATCGGTGCGGCGTTCGGCTTGGGCTTCATTTTCGGCCCAGCGCTCGGCGGAGTCATGGCAGCGTATTTCGGCCACGCTGCGCCGATGATCACGGCCGGCGTGCTCGCGATCATCAATGCGCTTTTGATTTTCATTCTGCTGCCTGAGTCGCTCTCCAAAGAGCAGCGTGAGAGGCTCCCGAAGGAAAAACTTTTCCCTGGCCTCTTCCGTCATACTCGCACGGCGGACTATCTCACCTGCGTCTCGACCTATTTCATGCTGATCACGGGATTTTCGATCATGACGGCCGTCTTCGCGCTTTTCGTGGCGAACCGCCATGGGTTCGATGAAAAACAAACCGGCTATCTCTACGCGATGCTCGGAATCATCGGGGTGTTCATCCAAGGAGGCTTGATCGGTCGGTTGGTGAAGCGATTCGGAGAAGGGCGGGTGGCAACCGTCGGCGCGGCGTTGCTGTCGATCGGCTTGTTTTTCGCTCCGCTGGTCAGCGGCCTAGGGGCGTTGTTGCTCGCCTGCGCGGCGATGGCGGCGGGGAACAGCCTCACGAACCCGACGATCTCGGGCATCACCTCGCAATGCGTGGATGCCGACTGGCAAGGCCGCGCGCTCGGCGTGTTGCAATCCAGCGCGAGTCTGGCGCGATTTCTCGGGCCGGTCATCGGCGGATGGCTCCTTCAGCTCGATCTCTCCAGTGGTCCGGGCAATTACGCCAAGAGTCCACTGTGGGCCGCGGCGGCCGTGCTTTTCGTGACCTTCCTGCTCTGCCTGCGCCTGCCGTCTTTCAAAAAAACTCCCGGGCGCGCTTGAGCGGGTTGGATTCTACCGATCCGTGAATCTCCATAAAAACATCCGCAAACCGCTTTTTATCCTGATCATCCTCGGGCTGTGCACGGTCTGGGCGCTTCTTTCCCAGATGCAAATGCTGCGGCTCCCCGGCTCGGAGACATTCCTCGGCCCGGACGGGGCGCTGGCGTTTCTCGAGAATTACACGATCGATGCGCGCCTGCACTTTCGCGGGCCGATCGAGGCGCCGGTGAAGTTGACCTATGTGGATGTGGACTCCGAGTCGATCCGGCGGCTGGGGAATTTCCCGTGGAACCGCGAGTTCTTCGCGCTCGCGCTCGATGCGTTGTTCCAGCAGGGCGGAATCAAGGCGGCCGGGATGGATTTCGTTTTTTCCAACGCCGGCGTTCCCGCGCTGGGCCGCGAGGAGGCGGAAAAAGGGACCCGCGCGCTCGGCAAGGCGATCCACACGAATAAAAACATCGTTCTCGCCGCGACCTACGGCACTCAAAACCGCCCGCTCGGCGAGATTTCCTCGTTTCCCTTCGTCTTCGAGCGGAACTACGGAAAAAGCGAAGTCGGCCCGCCCGAGCTGCCCTCGTTTCCGGTCGTCGGCCCGACATGGGGCCACATCGGTCTGATCGATACGGTGGGCGAGGATGTGCGCTACCTGCCGTTTTTCGCGAAAACCGATCTACACCTTTACTATCCGATGTCTCTCAACCTTGCCCTGATCCATTGGGGTTTGGATTCCAGCGCGGTGAAAATCGAGAAGGACCGCATGCTCGTCGTCGCCAAGGACGGCTCGGTCAAAGCCCAAATCCCGCTCGTCATGGGCCAGCTCGTCGAGCCGAATTGGTTCAACGCCTGGCAATCCGAGGCCGATCGCCACTTGAGCATTGTCGATGTCATCGCCTATGGCCAGGCGGCGAAAAACGGAACGCTGGAGGAGCAGGAACTCGCCAAAAAATTCTTCGAACCGCTCCGCGATAGCGTCGTTCTCATCGGGCCCGTCGATCCGCTCCTGAAAGACCTCAGCGTGATGCCGCTCAGTGGTCAAAATCCCGTCCCGCGTGTTTCGGTCCACGGGCATCTCCTGAAAACGATCACCTCCGGAAAATTCCTGCACCGCCTCCCGCAAGGAGCGAATGTCGCGATCATCTTCGCGCTCGGGTTTTGCGCCGCCGCGTTCTCGCTGCTTCCTGAAAAATTCTCCCGCTCCGCCAAATTCCTCGGCGGCGGCATCGTCCTCCTCTACATCGCCGCGGCGTTTCTTCTCTTTCAGCAGAGCGATCTCCTCCTCCCGATCATCGCTCCCGTGGGGGCCGCGATTTCCTGCGGCTTCGCCGGCGCGTTCCTCCAGCTCTCCAGCCAGGAGGAGCAGAAGCGCCGGATCAAGGGAATGTTCGGCACCTACCTCTCGCCACAGCTTGTGGAGCGGATGGTCGAGAGCGGGGACGAACCCCAACTCGGCGGCGTCGATGCCGAGATCACCGCGTTCTTCTCCGATGTGGCGGGCTTCTCCGGCTTCTCCGAGCTTCTCACGCCGCAGCAGCTCGTGGCGCTGATGAACGAATACCTCACGGCCATGACCGACATCCTGATGGAGCAGGGCTGCTATGTGGACAAATACATCGGCGACGCGATCGTCGGCATCTACAACGCCCCCGCGCCGGTGGAAAACCACGCCCTCCGTGCCTGCGTCGCCTCGCAGTTGCTCCGCCAGCGCCTCGCGGACCTCCGCAAAAAATGGGTCTCCGAAGGCGACAAATGGCCGTCGATCGTGGGCCGGATGCGGATGCGCATGGGGATGAACACCGGCTTCGCCACCGTGGGCAACATGGGCTCCAGCCGCCGCTTCAACTACACCATGATGGGCGACACGGTTAACCTTGCCGCCCGCTGCGAGAGCGGCGCGAAAAGCTACGGTGTCTACACGATGGTCACCGGCGAAACCCGAAAGGCTGCCGAAGCCGCCGGCGACGATTGCGTTTTCCGTTTCCTCGACAAAATCATCGTCAAGGGCCGCTCCGAACCCGCCGAGATGCACGAGATCGTCTGCCTGCGCTCCGACATCAACGACGAGACAAAAGAGTGCATCAAAATCTACGACGAGGGCACGGCCCACTACCTCGCGCAGGAATGGGACCGCGCGATCGCCGCGTTCGAGCGGTCCTCGCGCCTCGAGTGGAACCGTCCCGAGTTGAATCCCGATTCGCATGACACTCCCTCCTCCGTCATGCTCGCCCGCGCCCTGCGCCTGAAGGCCAACCCGCCTCAAGGCCTCTGGACCGGCGTCTACAAAATGGAGACCAAATAACCGGCGGTTCCGCCAAACCCTCGGCCACGATGAAGGTTTTTCTTCGAGTTCTACCCTATGTGAGGCGCTATCCGCTCCTGGCCTTCGCCACGCTTTTCTGCGCCGTGGCGGGCACGCTGATGGTGATCGTCTTCCCGGCGGTGACACAACGGATCGTCGATGAGGTCATCGGCCAGCACCGGCCGGACCGGCTTTTCCCCCTGATCGGAATTGGCCTCGCCGCCTTCGCCGCCCAGAACGGCCTCAACAGCCTGCGCATCGTTTTCAACAATCACTTCGAGCAGCGCGTGATTTTCGATCTGCGAAGCGAGCTTTACTCGCACATCCAAAAGCTCCCCCTGCACTGGTTCGACAACCGCGCCACCGGCGACATCATGACGCGCCTCATCGAGGATGTGACGAATCTCGAGCGCGTCCTGATCGACGGCATCGAGCAGGGAACCGTGGCGATCCTCCAAATCCTCGTGGTCAGCGGCCTGATGCTGGCCTACAGCCCGATACTGACCGCCGCCGTGCTGGCGCCGATCCCTTTCCTCGCGGCCGGCGCACTGACCTACACACTCACCGCCCGAGCCCGCTACCGCAAACAGCGCAAGGCCGTCTCGGCGATGAACTCCCTCCTGCACGACAACATCGCCGGCATCCGCCAGATCAAGACCTACACCAGCGAGGAGCCCGAGCACGCGCGGTTCGACGAGTCCAGCGACAAGGTCCGCGTCGCCACCCTCACGGTGATGAAGGCCTGGGCGCTCTACCAGCCCGGCATGGAATTCGTCTCGTCCCTGGGCCTGCTCATCGTTGCGGCGGTCGGCACCACCCAAGTCCTCGGCGGCCAACTCGAGATCGGCGCGCTGGTGGCGTTTTTCGTTCTCACGCGCTACCTCTACGAACCTGTCGGCCGCCTCCACCAGCTCAACCAAATTTTCCAATCCGGCCGCGCGGCGGGCGAACGGGTTTTCGAGATCATGGATTCCGCGCCCGAGACCGACGAGGGCGTTGGCCTCCCGTGCAAGCCGATCCGCGGGAATGTCGCCTATCGCGATGTCTCCTTTTCCTACGATCCGAAGTTGCCCGTTCTTCATGAAGTCAGCCTCGAGGCGCGCGCCGGCGAAATGGTCGCCCTCGTCGGCCCCACCGGCGCTGGAAAGTCGACCATCGTGAATCTGCTCGTGCGCTTCTACGAGTTCACCGGCGGAGAGATCACGATCGACGGCACGCCCCTGCGCGAAATCCCGAAGCGCCACCTCCGCGAAAACATCGCCGTTGTCACGCAGGAGAGTTTTCTTTTCAACGGCACAACCGCCGAAAACCTCCGGATCGGCAAGCCCTCGGCCACCGAGGAGGAAATGTGGCAGGCCCTCCGCGCCGCCAACGCCGAGGATTTCGTCCGGCGTCTACCCGAGGGTCTCCACTCAAGGCTTGGCGAGCGGGGCGTGAAGCTCAGCGTCGGCGAGAAGCAACGCCTCTCCATCGCCCGCGCCCTCCTGAAAAACCCGCCGATCCTGATCCTCGACGAGGCGACCGCCAGCGTGGACACGGCCACCGAGCGCCTGATCCAAGAAGCGCTCGACCATCTCATGCAAAACCGCACAAGCTTTGTCATCGCCCACCGGCTTTCCACCGTGCGCCACGCCGACCAAATCCTCGTCCTCGAACGCGGCCGGATTCTCGAGCGTGGTTGCCACGAGGAACTCCTCGCCCACGGTGGCCTCTATGCCGATCTCTGCAAGAGCAGCCTGATTGAAAGTTGAGCAGGTCTTTTTCCCTATTGAACCGCTCCACCTGAAAAAATAAGAAGGCACCTGCATGCCAACGGAACCTTTCCAGTCCAACCCGCTGCGCGATGGACTCAATCTTCGATCGATCCCCGATCCTTGCTCGCTCGTCATCTTCGGCGCCACCGGCGATCTCACGCACCGCAAGCTCGTCCCTGCGCTCTACAACCTCGCTGCCGACGGCGCGCTGCCGCAGGCGATCAGCGTGGTTGGTTTCGCCCGCCGCGATAAAACAAGCGAGGTTTTCCGGCAGGAACTCGGCGAGGCCGTTCGCAAATTCTCGCGCCAGAAGGTCAATGACGAGCTGTGGGAGAATTTCTCGAACTCCATCACCTATCACCGCAGCGAATTCGACAACCCAGAGGGCTATGTGTCCTTGGCCCGCCACCTTGAGGAGTTGGACGCCGCCCGCGGCACGCGCGGCAACCGGCTTTTTTATCTAGCCGTCGCGCCCGACCAGTTCGAGGTCATTCTGGAAAACCTCCGCAAAAGCGGACTCAACAAGGCCGCGCAGGGATCTTGGGCCCGCGTGATTGTCGAGAAGCCATTCGGCACCGATCTCCCTAGCGCGCGCCGCTTGAATGACCTCGTCGAGACCGCCTTCGAGGAATCCCAGACCTACCGGATCGACCACTACCTTGGAAAAGAAACCGCGCAGAACATCATGGTCATGCGCTTCGCCAACGCGATCTTCGAGGCGATGTGGAATTCCCGCTACATCGACCATGTCCAGATCACCGCGAGCGAACCGCTCGGTGTGGAGGGCCGCGCGGGCTACTACGACAAATCCGGCGCACTCCGCGACATGGTTCAGAACCATCTCCTGCAACTCCTCTGCCTCACCGCGATGGAGCCGCCCGCCGGGCTCGACGCCGATTCGATCCGCGATGAAAAAGTGAAGGTCCTGCGCTCGCTCCGTCCGCTCGCGGGCGAGGAGGTTTTCCGCCATGTGGTCCGCGCCCAATACGGCGCCGGCGCGGTGAACGGCAAGCGGGTCGCCGCCTACCGCGACGAACTCAATGTGAACCCCGATTCGAACACAGAAACCTATGTCGCCCTCGAGGTGAATGTGGACAACTGGCGTTGGGCCGGGGTCCCGTTTTTCATCCGCGTCGGAAAGCGTCTTCCCAAAGGCGGCACCGAGATCGCGGTGCAATTCAAAAGCGTGCCGCCGGTGCTCTTCCGCGCCACGGGTGAATCGGTGGACGACAATGTGCTCGTAATCCGCATCCAGCCGGACGAGGGAATTTCGCTACGCATGTGCGCAAAAATGCCGGGCTCGAGCCTGCGCATCGAACCGGTGAAGATGGATTTCCACTATGGCACGAGCTTCGGCAAGGCGACGCCCGAAGCCTACGAGCGCCTGCTGCTGGACGCTATGAGCGGCGACGCCACGCTCTTCGCACGCCGTGACGAGGTTGAGGAGGCCTGGAAATTCATCGACTCCATCCACGAGGCTTGGCGCACCCGCTCGAATGATCTCGCCATCTACTCCGCCGGATCGTGGGGTCCGGGCGAGGCCGATGAACTCATCAAGCGCCACGAAGCCACATGGAGAAGGCTGTGACATTTGACACTTCGGGCCTGGGAATTCCGGTCGAGATCGGTCGCATCGACAAGGAACTCGGCAAACTCTGGGAATCGAGCGACGACTCGAAGACCCGCGCGTCGCTCATCAACTTCGTCATCCACACCGGCGATCCGGGTTCGCTGGCCGCCGATACGGAGATTATTTCCACAATCGCCGCGAAGCATGCCTGCCGCGCGATTTTGATTTTCTCAAATCCCCACGCCTCGGAGTCGTCAGCGCAGGCTTGGATCAACGCGCATTGCCATCAGACCGGCAAAGGAGACCGCCAACTTTGCTCGGAGCAGATCACATTCCGGCTCGACGGCGAGAGTGCGCACGCGTTACCGAACATTGTTTTTTCCCACCTCGATTCCGACCTCCCCCTCTGCCTGTGGTGGCAGGGCGATCTGCCTGAGCCGCTCGAGGACACGCTCTGGGCTTGGGTGGACCGCCTGATCTACGACAGCGCCGAGTGGTCCAATCCGTTGCACCAGTTTTCGATGGTCCGCCACCTTACGGCGGGGCGGAAAGGCACCGTCCTGTGCGATTTGAACTGGACCCGCCTCCAACCTTGGCGCTACGCGCTTGCAAGCCTCTTCGACCACGCTGCCGCGTTTCCCAAGCTGGCCAAGGTCGATTCGATCGAAATCGACTTGAACCACCACTCGCGCACCTCCGCACTTCTGCTGCTGGGTTGGTTCGCCTGCCAACTCCGCTGGACGGCCAATGACGCCGACAACGAGTTTCACACCGCAGACGGGCGCAAGGTCGCGTTCACCATCCGCGAAAACGGGAACCACGGACGGAACTCCGCTTTGATCCGTTGCGAGGATGCGGAGTTCGAATTGTCACTCGGCGCGGACTCGGACTTCTTTGAGGCCGCGATCCGCATTACCGGTGTCTCCGAGTCCCGCCAAATACTCCCTGCGTCGCGCCGTAACACGACAGACACCCTTTTGGCGGAACTCAGCCGTGCGGGCCGTCACCCGCTCTACACGAAGTCTCTGGAAAAAATCCTGCCTCTGCTCGGCCGCTGAAACTCAGCGCTTGTCGAGCACCTTGTTCCACTCGTCGATCCGCTTTTGCTGAGCGGCGAATAGATCGTCGGTGGGATCGAGGATTTCGATTTTCTCGATCTTGTCGCCCTGCTTGATCGCGTTGACGACATCCTGACCCTTCGTGACGCTGCCGAACACGGTGTGTTTACCGTCGAGCCAGGGGGTCGGAACATGGGTGATGAAAAACTGGCTGCCATTGGTGCCCGGGCCGGCGTTGGCCATCGAGAAAATGCCGGGGCGGTCGTGCTTGAGTTCGGGTTTGCATTCGTCTTCGAAGCGGTAGCCCGGACCGCCGCGGCCGGAACCCTCGGGGTCGCCGCCTTGGATCATGAAATCGGGAATCACGCGGTGGAACGACAGGCCGTTGTAGTAGCCGCGCTTGGCGAGGTTCAGGTAATTGGCGACGGTCACTGGCGTTTTGGACGCAAGGAGCGTGGCTTCGATGGGGCCTTTGTTCGTTGTGAGAATGATTCGGATGTCTTGCATGGAGCCGGTGTCTGTGGCGGAGGCGTTGGCGATTGTCAAACCGAGAAGCAATGTGGCGAGGAGTCTTTTCATAAAATCGGTGCCGCCGGGTCGACCCAGCGGTTGTTTTCCTTGATGAGGTCGACAAGGCGGTCGACCGCCTCGGCTTGGGGGATATTGAATTTCACAGGCGTCTTGCCGATGTAGAGGTTCACCTTGCCCGGCGCGCCGCCGACATAGCCGAAATCCGCGTCGGCCATTTCGCCGGGGCCGTTCACGATGCAGCCCATGATCGCGATCTTTACGCCCTTGAGGTGCGATGTGGCGGCCTTGATGCGGGCGGTGGTCTCCTGGAGATTGAAAAGCGTGCGGCCGCAGCTCGGGCACGCGACATAGTCGGTCTTGAAAATCCGGACGCCGGCGGCCTGCAGGATGTTGTGGGCGAGGCGGAGGGATTGGCCGGGGGCGGATTCGCCCTGGATCAACACCGCGTCGCCAATGCCGTCGCACAGGAGCGAGCCGATGTTCGTCGAGGCGACGAGGAGGTTTCGGAGAAAATCGGAGCCGTCCGGCGAGAAGGTGTCCTTCAGCAAAATCGGATGCCGAGGCTCGAGAACGGAGGCGAGTTGGCGGAAGGCGTCGATCACGCCGAGGCCGCAGGAATCGGCGACCGTGACAAGGAGCGGCACGGGGGAGGAATTGGTCCGGGCGACGGCCCCGGCATCGCGCGGGTCGATTTCGACGACGCCAGATTTTTCCAAAACGATCTCGGGCTTGTAATCGCCGAGCGCGTCGAGCTTGTGCACGAGCTTTTCCCAGGTCGACTGCGCGGCGACCACGCGAACGAGTTCGCCGCCGCCGAGCGGAATGCCGTCCACGACCGTCCTCTCGCTGGCCCGGCGGGTGTAGGAAAAAGGATCGAAGGGCCAGGGGGAGGAATTGGCGGAGGTGCGGACGATTGAATCCACCAGCGCGCGGGCGACAGGGATTTCGTGCTCCGAATCCTCGGTGAGCGAGACGCGGATCGTGTCGCCGATACCGTCGGCGAGGAGGCTGCCGATGCCGATCGCGCTTTTGA
>CAWUMN010000035.1:0-11834 GCA_963923595.1 uncultured bacterium | reverse complement strand
CCGATGATGTCGGTGAGCGTGGTGTAGCGCTTGAGGTGGTCGCCGTCATACTCGGTGACGAGGCCAACGGAGATGCCGCCGACGGGACGGCGGAGCGGAACGCCCGCGTCCATCAGGGCGAGCACGCCCGCGCAGACGCTGGCCATCGAGGTGGAGCCGTTGGACTCCATGACTTCGCTGACCACGCGGAGCGCGTATGGGAAATCCTTCTCGCTCGGAACAACCGGCTCGATCGAACGCTCGGCGAGGGCGCCGTGGCCGATCTCGCGGCGGTTTTGTCCACCGAAGCGTCCGGTTTCACCAACGCTGAACGGCGGGAAGTTGTAGTGAAGCATGAAGCGCTTCGTGTCGGGGCCGCCGCCGTAGGAATCGATCATCTGGGCTTCTTCGGCGGGGGCGAGGGTCGCGATGCCGAGGGCTTGGGTCTCGCCGCGGGCGAAGAGCGCGCTACCGTGAGTGCGGGGCAGGAGCCCGACATCGCCGGAGAGCGGACGGATGTCGTGGAGTCCGCGGCCGTCGCAGCGTTGCTTGCGGTCGAGGATCGAGATGCGGAAGGCTTTTTTCTGCAGGTAGTCGAACGCCTGCGAGATTTCGAACTTCGAGGCGGACGGGAATTTTTCGAGCACGGCTTTCTCCACTTCCTCGCGGAGTGCGCCGACGGCTTTCGAGCGGTTCACTTTGCCGCTGGTGTAGAGCGCGGCTTCGATGCGATCGCCGGCGACCGAGTAGGCGACCTCCAAAATCGAGGCGTCCACTTGGAAGAGCGGCACCGAGCGTTTCGGTTTGCCGACTGCGGCGGCGAGTTCGCGCTGGGCGGCGACAAGGAGTTTCACGGCCTCGCGGGCGAAATCGAGCCCGGCGTTGAAATCGGCCTCAGGCAGTTCGTTGGCGGCGCCTTCGATCATGATGACTTTTTCGCCGTCGCCGACATAGACGAGGTCGAAATCGCTGTGCTCGCGCTCTTCATGCGTTGGGTTGATCACGAATTGGCCGTTGATGCGGCCGACACGCACGGCGCCGACGGGACCCGCGAAGGGAATATCTGAAACGCAGAGCGCGGCCGAGGCGCCGTTGATCGAGAGAATGTCGGGGTCGTTCTGGCCATCGGCGCTCAGGAGGAGAGTGATGATTTGGGTGTCGTAGAGGTAGCCTTTCGGGAAAAGCGGACGCAAGGGGCGGTCGGTCATACGCGCCGTGAGGATTTCCTTTTCGGAGGGACGGCCCTCGCGTTTGAAATAACCACCGGGGAATTTGCCAACGGCAGCTGCTTTTTCTTTGTATTCGACGGTGAGCGGGAAGAAGTCCTGGCCTTCCTTAATGGTGGTCGCCGAGACGGCGGTGACGATGACGACGGTGTCGCCGCAACGGACTGTTACCGCGCCGTCGGCGAGTTTGGCGAGTTTGCCGGATTCAAAAACGATGGGAGTCTTGCCCGCGTGGGCAGTGGATGTGTGGGACATGGATGCGATTATGGGTAAACGCCGCCGAATGGCGGACGGGATTGGTATGATGTGGAAAGCCCCGGAGAATTCCGGGGCTGTCGGTTTTCTAGGACTCTCGCTTACTTGCGAAGGTCGAGTTTCTCGAGGACCGTCGCGTAGCGGGCCGAAGCCGTGCGCTTGAGGTAATCAAGCAGGCTTCTGCGGGTGGCGACGAGTTTGAGCAGACCGCGACGGGACGAATGGTCCTTCGCGTTGGATTTGAGATGCTCTGTGAGACTCTGAATGCGTTTGGTGAGGAGCGCGATTTGCACATCCGCGCTTCCGGTGTCTTTCGCGTGGAGGCGAAGGCCATCCACTTCATTTACTACAGCTGCTTTTGCCATTGGATTTCTATATTTTTAGTTTTGGAAGGCGGGGAAGTTGTCACTCCGATTTCGCCATGGCAAGAGAAAACTCAGAGGAGTTTCCAATCTTCAATGATCAGGGCTAAGCGTTTTTTTGAATATAAAGCTGGTAGAGTGGCAGGTTGGGCAGAACCCGCATTTTTTGGGAGAAGAGCGTTGTGAATGCATCGATCGCCGCTTTTGGCAGAAGAAGGGGATTTTCGGTTCCTGGACGCATGGGCGACCAAAGGTAATCGTCAAACGCCATCACCCCACCCGGCTTGAGCAACTCGAATCCTAAGACAGCGTCTCCCAAAACATCTGGCGCTTGGTGACTTGCATCAATGCTGATGAAGTCGAAGTGCGGATGATTTTCGGAGATAAGCCTAGCCAGCTGGGGAAGTGAGAAACCTTCACGAATCTCCACCTTGGCCGGTGAGCCTGCCGTGGCGATATTGGCTTCGAATCGCTTTCGTAGAGAGCCAAGCTCCATGCCTTTGTGTTCGATTCCACCTTGAAAGCTGTCAATCGCCACGATGGTTGATTCGGGCGTTTTGCAATAATTTTCAAGGAGCCAGCATGTGGATCGTCCCTCGAAAACCCCGACCTCCAGAATGCTCAAATGGTCTGCTCTTTTGGATAATTGGGCCAAAATCACTGACCAACTCGGAATGCTCCGGCTGAACCAGTCTTGCGTGAAGGAGGGGGTATTCATCGGGATGGAATATTAAATTACTTCTCTTCCAAGGCCGCGACGCCGGGGAGGGTTTTGCCTTCGAGGAGTTCAAGGGAGGCTCCGCCGCCGGTGCTGCAGTGGGTGACTTTGTCGGCCACGCCGAATTTTTTCGCGGCGGTGGCGGTGTCACCTCCGCCTACAACGGTGATCGCGCCAGCGGTTGTGGCTTGGGCGATGGCGGCAGCCATGGATTTCGTGCCTTCGGCGAATTTCTCGAATTCAAAGACGCCGGCTGGGCCGTTCCAGATGATGGTCTTCGCGCGGAGGATGGCGTCGGCGAAGATTTGGCGGGATTTCGGGCCGCAGTCGAGGCCTTCCAAGCCATCGGGGATGCCGGTGGAGTCGTCAGCAGAACCGGTGGTCGCATCGGGGGCGAATTTGTCGGCGGTGATGAAGTCCACAGGAAGGTGGATTTTCACGCCGCGGGCTTTGGCTTTTTCCATCAACTCGGCGACGATCTTGGCGCCTTCAGGGTCAAAGAGGCTGTTGCCGATGGGCATGTTGTCGAGGACCTTTTTGAAGGTGTAGGCCATGCCGCCGCCTATGATGATTTCGTCGGCGCGCTCGATGAGGTTGCGGATGAGCGGGATTTTGTCGGCGATTTTGGCTCCGCCGAGAATGGCGAGGAGCGGGCGCTTGGGGTTGTCGAGCACGGCGGAGAAGGCGTCGAGTTCCTTCTGCATGAGAAATCCGGCGACTTTAGGCAGATCGACTCCGACGACGGAGGAATGCGCGCGGTGGGCGGTGCCAAAGGCGTCGCTGACGAAGACATCGCCGAGCTTGGTAAGGCTGGCGCGGAAGGTTTCCACATCGTGCGGGGCGGCCTTGGTGGAGGTGCCGTCCTCGTTTTTGGCTTTGCCTTCCTCTTCAATGTGGAAGCGGAGGTTTTCGAGGAGGGTGACTTCGCCGGGCTTCATGTGGGCGCAGGCGGTTTCGACTTCGAGGCCGACGCAATCTTCCAAGAAACGCACGGGGCGGCCGAGGAGCTCGGAAAGTTTTTCGGCAACGGGCTTGAGCGAGTATTTGGCAACGCGGCTTCCGTTCGGGCGGCCGAGGTGGCTCATCAGAACAACGCTCGCGCCTTGGTCGAGCGCGTATTGGATGGTTGGGAGGGCGGCGACGATGCGTTGGGTATTCGTGATGGCACCGGTGGTTTTGTCTTGGGGAACATTGAAATCAACGCGGATGAGGACGCGTTTTCCAGCGAGCGAGATGTCTTTAATGGATTTTTTCATAGCGGGTCTTGGGTTGGGTGTTTCAAAAAAATGACCACAGAGTTCACAGAGCGCACCGAGGTTTTAATTTCCTCCGTGTTCTCTGTGTCCTCTGTGGTCAATCAATAGGATAGTTCTTTATTTCGAGATCACGCGGACCATTTCGAGGACCTTATTCGAGTAGCCCCACTCGTTGTCATACCAGGAGACGAGTTTGACGAAGGTCGGGTCGAGGGCGATGCCGGCCTCGGCGTCGAACACGGAGGTTTGGGTCTCGCCGCGGAAGTCGGTGCTGACGACCTTGTGGTCGGTGTAGCCGAGGATGCCTTTCATCGGGCCTTCGGAGGCGGCCTTGATGGCGGCGCAGATTTCCTCGTAGGAGGCGGGCTTGTCGAGTTCGACGGTCAGGTCAACAACGGAAACATCCGAGGTCGGGACACGGAACGCCATTCCGGTGAGTTTTTTGTTGAGGGCGGGGATCACCTTGCCCACGGCTTTGGCCGCGCCGGTCGAGGACGGAATGATGTTTTCCAAAATGCCGCGTCCGCCGCGCCAGTCCTTGCTGCTCGGGCCATCGACGGTTTTCTGGGTGGCGGTGGCGGCGTGGACCGTGGTCATGAGTCCGCGCTTGATGCCGAAAGTGTCGTTGATGACCTTGGCCAGCGGGGCGAGGCAGTTCGTGGTGCAGCTGGCGTTCGAGATGATGGCTTCGCCGGCGTAGCTGGTGTGGTTCACACCGTAGACGAACATCGGGGTCTCGTCTTTCGACGGGGCTGACATGATGACTTTTTTCGCGCCGGCCTTGATGTGGGCTTCGGCGGTGGCCTTGTCGAGGAACAGGCCGGTGGATTCGACAACGATGTCGGCGCCGACCTCGTCCCACTTGAGGGTCGAGGGGTCCTTGACGGCGGTGAGGCGGATTTTGTTGCCGTTGACGATGAGATTGCTGCCTTCGACCTTCACATCTCCGTCGAACTTCCCGTGAACGGAGTCGTAGGTGAGCATGTAGGCCAGATACTCGGGGTCGAGGAGGTCGTTGATGCCGACGACCTGGATGTCCTTGCTGAAATTCTTGACGGCCGCGCGGAAGACCATGCGTCCGATGCGTCCGAAGCCATTGATGCCAATTTTAACCATGTTGTTTTTTGTTTTGTTTTTTGAGTTTGAGTTCGGGAGGCGCGCATTTAAATCCGCTCGGCCGCGAAGCGTCAATCGGGGAATACCCCAGTTTTCCTTGGAAAATGAGACGCGTTCTCACTCATTGACCTCGGGTTTTCGAGCGGGTATCTAAAGAGAAACTCCATTGAAAACCACTCTCGACAGACTGCCTGTTGGCTCCACCGCGAAGATCGAGGAAGTCTCCACCGCCTGTGACCGCGCCGGGCGAATGGCCGCGCTGGGGTTCATTCCCGGCCGGGTGGTGAAAGTCACCCGCCTCGCCCCGCTTGGGGACCCGATTTCTGTCGAGCTGGACGGCCAGGAAATCAGCCTTCGCCGGTCGGAGGCCGCCATCATCCACATCACGGAAACCCGTCAGTGAGCGCCGCGCCAGCAACCCAGCCCGCCTCGCCGGGCCGTCAATCCACCGAGCGTCCCCTCGTGGCGCTCGTGGGCAATCCGAACACCGGCAAGTCCACGCTTTTCAATCGCCTCACCGGCCTCCGCCAGCACATCGCGAACTACCCCGGCATCACGGTCGAAAAAAAATCCGGCCTTCTGCGCCTGCCCGGCGGCGACATCGACATCCTCGATCTGCCCGGCTGCTACAGCCTCACGGCCGTTTCGCGCGACGAACGCGTGGTGATGGATGTGCTCGGCGGACGGCAGGGTTTGCGCCGGCCCGACCTGCTGGTCTTCGTGGTCGATGCCACCAATCTCAAACGCAACCTCCTGCTCGTCTCGCAATGCGCCGAACTGGGCATCCCCGCGCTCATGGTCCTGAACCAATGCGACGCCGCGAAGCGAAACGGCATTCGCGTCGATGCCGCGCTGCTTTCGAAACGGCTCGGCATTCCGGTCATTGAAACCGTCGCCACGCGCGGTCGTGGACTCGAGGACTTGAAAAAAGCCATTCCGGCCGCGCTGGAGAAGCCGGTTTTTCTGCCTCGGATCGAATGGCCCGAATGCGTCCAGCACAGCTGCGTGACGCTTTGCAAGGGCCTTCGCGACCTGGGTCAGGGCGAGGTCAGCCAGGCCGAGGCGTTGCGTGTGTTGTTCGACACCGACAGCGCGTTCGCCTGCGATGTGCGTGACAAGGTTTGCCTGAAGCAAATGGTCGAGGACGCCCACCGCGAAATCCGCGGAACCGGCCTGAACCCCGGCTCCGCCGAGGCGGTCCTCCACTACCGCCACCTCGAGTCCCTGCTCGATGGCGTCATCGAATCCAGCGGCCCCGTGGCCCGTTCCCGGGATTCCATCGACGCTCTTCTTCTCCACCGCGTGTGGGGAACACTGATTTTCCTCGGCGTGATGTATGTCGTCTTCCAAAGCCTCTATTCGTGGGCCGGACCGTTGATGGACCTGATCGATTCGGCCACCGGGGCGGCGCAGGATTTCGCGCGTCCGCTCTTCAGCGGCATGCCGACCCTCGAGAGCCTCGTGTGCGACGGCATCATTGCCGGAGTCGGCGGCGTTTTGATTTTCCTGCCTCAAATCCTGATCCTCTTTTTCTTCATCGCGCTGCTGGAGGACACCGGCTACATGGCCCGCGCGGCGTTCCTGGTGGACAAACTTTTCAGCTGGTGCGGGCTCAACGGCCGCAGTTTCGTGCCGCTTCTTTCCAGCTACGCCTGCGCGATTCCCGGAGTGATGGCTGCCCGGACGCTCTCGGACCCGAAGGCGCGCCTGACGACAATTCTCATGGCGCCGTTCATGAGCTGTTCCGCGCGGTTGCCGGTCTACATTTTGCTCATCGGAACCTTCATCGAACCCGTCTACGGGCCGATCGCGGCGGGCTGGGCGTTGTTTGCGATGCACTTCGTCGGACTCGCGCTCGCCCTGCCGCTCGCCTGGGTGCTCAACAAGTTTTTCCTCAAGCTCAAGCCCCAGCCGTTCATTCTCGAAATGCCCGCCTACCGCGTGCCGACCTTGCGAAACATCTTCCACCGGATGTGGGAACGCGGCCGCGAGTTTGTCGTCCGCGCCGGCACGGTGATCCTCGCCTTTTCCATCATCATCTGGTCGCTCCTCTACTTCCCGCGCGACCAGGCTCTTGAGGAAAAAACCACGCAGGCCTTCATCGAGCAGGCGGAAGCCGCCTCATCGCCCGAAGCCGTCCGTGCCGAACTCCAGAACCCTGGCTCCGACCTCGCGGTTCGCCTCTCGCACCGCATCGAATCGGCGCAGATCGAGCAGAGCTTCCTCGGCCGCTTCGGCCACGCCGTCCAGCCCGTCTTCAACCCCGCCGGATTCGATTGGAAAATCACGGTCGGCGTCCTCTCCAGCTTCCCCGCGCGCGAAGTCATCATCGCCACGCTCGGCATCATCTACAACCTCGGCGACGATGTCTCCGAGGGCTCCGAGGATTTGCGAACGGTGTTGCTGAATGAAAAATGGACCTCCGGCGAGCGGGTTGGACAGCCGGTCTACACGATGCCCGTCGTCATCGGCATCATGGTGTTTTTCGCGCTCTGCATGCAGTGCGGCGCCACCGTCGCCATCATCGCCCGCGAACTCGACTGGCGCTGGGCCACCTTTTCCTTCTTCGCCATGACCACACTCGCCTGGCTCTCCGCCGTGGTCATTTATCAAATCGGGAGCCACCTCTGATCTTCGCCATGAGCCTTCTTGAAGCCGCCGTTGTCATTTTCCTGATCGCCGTCTCGCTGTCCTTCCTCCTGCGCGGAGCGTGGAAAAAAGCCCGCGCCAACCGCGAGGAATGCTGCCGCGGCCATTGCGGATGCGCCGTCTCCAAAAAATCCGCCGCCGCCCGCCGATGATTCCAATCCTCGCCGAACGCCGCCTCTACGGCATTCTCGACCTCGGCTATGTCGAGCCTGCAAAGTCCGTTGAAACCACCCGCGCCATGCTCGCCGGCGGAGTCCAAATCCTCCAACTCCGCGCCAAAAAACTCTCCCCCGCCGAAATCCTCCCGTTCGCCCAAAACCTCGCCCCGCTCTGCCGGGCCGCCGGCGTTCCCTTCATCCTGAACGACCATCCCGAACTCGTCGGTCCCGCCGGCGCGGACGGCGTGCATGTCGGTCAGGACGACCTTTCCCTCGCCGAGGCCCGTCGCCTCGCCGGTCCCGGAAAACTCGTCGGCCTCTCCACCCACAGCCCCGCGCAAGCCCGCGCCGCCTTCGCGCAAAAGCCAGACTACATCGGCTTCGGCCCGCTTTTTTCGACCCCCACCAAGCCCGACTACACTCCCATCGGAACCGCCGACATCGCGGATGTCCACCGCGACGCCCCGCTGCCCATCTACTGCATTGGCGGGATCAAACTCGAAAACCTCGCCCAAATCCTCGCCACCGGAGCGCAACGCGTCGTGATCGTTTCGGGAATCCTGCAAGCCCCCGACATTTCCGCCTACTGCGCGGATTGCCTTCGTCTCCTGCGTGGAAACTGGCGGTGAGGGAGGGATTCGAACCCTCGGTAGCCTTTTGGGCTACGGAGCTTTAGCAAAGCTCTGCTTTAGACCACTCAGCCACCTCACCAATTTCAGAGCGGCAAAGATAATCACCAAACGCTCGCGAGGTCAAACGCTCGCTCGGGCGGCTTGCGCGGTTGCGGGGCGTCCCTAAAATGCCGCGATGATTTCGATCCGCGAGGATTTCCATGGGGCGGCGGCTTCGGCTTTCCAGCGCGAGGTGGAGGAGATTTTTTCCGAGACCGGCCGACTTTCGCAGGGGGGAGGATTTGAATACCGCGCCGAGCAGCAGCGCATGGCGGGCGCGGTGGCGCGGACGCTGGAAACCGGCTCACATCTCGTGGTCGAGGCGGGGACGGGTGTTGGAAAATCCCTCGCGTATCTGATCCCGGCCGCGCTCCACGCGATTCGCACAAAAAAGAAGGCGGTCATTTCGACCCACACGATCGCGCTGCAGGAGCAACTCATGTTCAAGGACATTCCGCTCGTGCAGCAAATCCTCCCCGACGAGTTTGAGGCGGTGTTGCTGAAAGGGCGCCAGAACTACCTTTGCACGACCCGGCTCGCCCGCGCGATCGCGCAGTCGAAGGACTTGTTCACCGCGCCCCAGCACGCCGAGTTGGAGCGGATCCGCGAGTGGAGCCTCACGACAAAAGATGGCTCGCTCAGCGATTTTCTCGAGCAGCCCGATCCGGCGGTGTGGGAGGAGGTGCGGAGCGAGCAGCACCTTTGCACGCCGAAGACCTGCGGTCCTGCGAGCGGTTGTTTCTACCAATCGCTCCGCCGCCGTGTGGCGAACGCCCGGATGGTCGTGCTCAACCACGCACTTTTTTTCACGCTCCTCAACGCCGTCGATGACGCCGAGAACCGGACCGGCGGCCTGCTTTTCGCCAACGACTTCGTGGTTTTCGACGAGGCCCACACAATGGAGGAGGTCGCCGCGCGGCACATCGGGATGGAGCTTTCCCAGCTCGGCCTGCGGCGGGCGATCCAGCGGCTCTACAATCCCCGGAGCAAAAAAGGCCTCTTCCAGATTTTGAAAAACGGTCCCGCCTGCCGCGCCGTGTCGGATGTTTTGCCGGTGGCGGACGGGTTTTTCAGCCAAGTCGCGGCGAAGTGCGAATTCAAGAAAGGCCGGGAATTCCGCATCCGCGAGGCTGGCTTGGCCGATGGCGGCGAGGTTTGCGGGGCGCTCGCGCGGCTCGGCGAGTTGATCGGCGTGGAGGCCGGAAAGTGCCAGGACGAAACCCACACCGCCGAGTTGCAGGATGCGGCCCGCAAGCTGCGCGAGGCGCGCGCAGGGATTGTCGATTTTTTGGAGCTGGAGGACCCGGGGCAGGTTTATTGGGTCGAGCAATACGGGCGCGCCGAGCAGTTCTGCACCCTGCGCGCCGCGCCCGTGAATCTCGCCGATGCGCTGCGGCGCCTGTTGTTTCGCGAGGGCGCATGCACCGTGCTGACCAGCGCGACGCTCTCGGTCGGGACGCCGGATTTGTCCTACTTCCGCAACCGCGTCGGTGCCGAGGATGTGCCGGCATTGCAGATCGGGAGCCCGTTCGACTACGAGCGCCAGATGTCGCTGCACCTCGTCGAAAAAATGCCCGAGCCGAAGTCGGCCGACTACGAGCCCTCGCTGGCAAAGTGGATTTCGCATTTCACCGGGAATAGCCAGGCGCGGGCGTTCGTGCTTTTCACGAGCTACCAGACGATGCGCGCGGTCGCGGAAATTGTTGAGCCGGAATTCGGGAAGAAAGGCTGGCAGCTCCTCGTGCAAGGCGGCGGCATGCCGACACAGCGCATGGTCGCGGAGTTCAAGGAAAACCCGCACAGCGTCCTCTTCGGCGTGTCGAGTTTTTGGACAGGCGTGGATGTGCCCGGCGAGGCGCTTTCGAATGTCATCATCACGCGCCTGCCTTTCGCCACTCCCGACCACCCGCTCACCGAGGCGCGCCTCGAGGCGATCGAAGCCGAGGGTGGTCGTGCTTTCGAGAGCTACTCGCTCCCCGAGGCGATCCTCAAACTCCGCCAAGGCGTCGGCCGCCTCATCCGCAGCAAGTCCGACACCGGCACGATCGTGATTCTGGACAGCCGCATCCTCTCGAAGCCCTACGGACGCTCGTTCCTCCGCGCCATGCCGAAGTGTCCGGTGGAAATTCATTGAGAGGAACTGCTTGACGAAACTCGGCAACGGCGGAAATTTCCACGGCTCGATGAATCTCTATGTGAAACCCGGATGCCCTTGGTGCGTCGAGGCTGTTGCTTGGCTCAAGTCGCGCGGTCTGGCGTTTCGCGAGATCGATGTGTTTTCCGAACCCGGCGCGTTCGACCATATGAAGGCGATTTCCGGCCAAAGTCTCGCGCCCACGCTGGAGTTGGCGGACGGGACGGTGTTGCCGGATTTCGATGTCGGCCAGTTGGAGCGGTTTTTGAGGGAGCGCGCGATCCTGTGATTTCCGAGATCCTGATTGTCCTCGCCGCAGGGGTTCTTTCGTTCGCCTTCCGTTCGATCCAAAGCCAGATCGCATTCCGCATCGGCACCCTCGGGCTGGTCCTCACTTCGTTCCTCGCGGGCTGGCTGCTGGGCGGGAGCGTCCTGCTGGGAGCGGTGTTCGCCTCCACTTGGTTTTTGCTCCCGTGGCTGGAAATCCTCACCCGTGTGCGGCGTTTGCGCCTGCCGCTCCATCGTCCGCTGGAAAAATCCCCGCCGCCGCCCGCAAGCCGCTTTCCCGGCTTCGGCGACCTTTCCGAAGAGTTGGAGTCGATCGGCTTCGAGCATTCCGACGATGTCGATTGGAGCCACGACGGCATGCGGCAATTCTACCGCATCCTCTACAACGCCGAGCGCCGCACAGCCGCCTCGATCTGCGTCGTCGAGCAGGGCGCCTTATCCTATTTCTATGTCACCTTCTCCTCGCGCGTCGCCGACGGGCGGATTTTCATGACTTGGAACTACCCGTTCTCCTACGGCATGCACCTCCTGCCGAACATGGTCGCGAACCGTGTAGACGAGGATTTGGCGGCCGATGAACTCGCCGTCGCCCACCAGGATTTTCTCGAAAAATCCAACCTCGCCGGTGCCGATCTCGCCGAGCGTCAGCCCCACGAACTCCGCCCCGAGTTCGAGAAGGATCTGCGACTCCAGCTGGAGCATAACATCGCGCGCGGCATCCTCGCCCGCGACGGCAAGGAATTGATCCGCTACTCGGTGCGCGGTTGGTTTTTCCTGTGGGGGCAATTCCTCCGCGAGTTCGTGAAGTTCAGTTGACCGAATGAACATCCGAGGTCTGCTGCTTCTCATCTCCGTGACTCTGATCGGTCTCGGGATCTGGCTCAAACTTCTCGAGCGCGAGGAAATCCTTCGCGCCGCCGAGGAGCGGCGCCGGTTCCTTCCGGAGTTCGATGCCAACTCGGTCGCCGAGGTTTTGGTGAAAACCAATACCGCCGCGACCACGCTCCGCAAAACCGCGGCGG
>CAWUMN010000034.1:0-11892 GCA_963923595.1 uncultured bacterium | reverse complement strand
AAGGAAATACTCTCACCGACCCGCAAGGCATCACCGCCATCGGGGAGCTTTTGGTGCCGAGGATCGAGTTGGGCCAAGCGCGCTTTTCCGATGTCGGCCTCCATTTTTCTTGGAGGAATGGCACATTCTACGCGAGGGACATTGTGGCGACAGCGGCTCGAGGGAGGCTATCCGCCATGCTCTGGGCCTCACCTGATGACTTTCGACTGAATGCGGACACGACTATTCCCCCTTGCGACCTTGCCGAACTCTTCGATCCCAACACCAAAGCATTCCTTCAAAATATGGAGTTCGAGGAACTCCCGCACATCTCGGCCTCCCTTCGCGGCAAGCGTCTGGATTTCCCGTCCATCACCGGCAACGCCCATATCCAGCTCGGTCGAACAGCGAATCGCGGCGCGTGGATCGACTCGGGCACGGCTGATGTCGTCATCAAAGATCAGTGCCTGACTTATCAAAACCTCGTGATCAACACCGGCAAGGGTCGTGGCACCGGGGCCTTCGACTACGATGTCGGGCGTAAAGAGGTTCGATTGCGAGACATCGTTTCCACCCTCGTGCCAGTGGATGTGATGATGTGGATCGATCCGCGCATCGCCGAAACGATCCGAGCCTATCGTTTCCGCGGCAACCCGAAGGTGAAGGTTCAGGGAAAGGTCCACATGAAGGACCCCTTGAAAAACGACCTCGCCATCCGCATCAATGCCCCCGGAGGGATCGACTACGATCTTCTCGGAAAAACACTTCGCTTTGGCGACACCGACGCGGATGTGGATGTGATCGCCAATAAAGTGGTCGCCACCATCAAGGATGCGGACCTTTTTGATGGCGAGGTCGACATCAAGGCCATCGTGTCGCTCGATCCCGAGAACCGAGTCTTCAGCACAAACGCGACCCTCACACGGGTCAACTTTGCCAAGCTCACGAAACTTTATTTCGACTACGACGACTCGAAGGGTCTGGTCAGCGGCCAATACAATTTCGAGGCCGGCATGGGTGACGAGGAGAACATGGTCGGCAAAGGAAATATCCGGATCGAGGACGGCAATGTCTTTGCGATTCCGGTTTTGGGACCCTTCTCCACGATCCTTGGAACGATCATCCCCGGCGTGGCCTACAACACGGCTCGTTTGGCGACAGCGGACTTCACGGTTGCCAACAAGAAAATCAACACGCGAAATATCGAAATCGCGGGCACGGGATTTTCGATGTTCGGATATGGTGACATCTACTTTCTTAATGGGGGCCTCGACCTGAGCATGCGAATCAACGCCCAAGGAATCCCGGGCTTGGTCTTTTTCCCCGTGAGCAAGCTTTTCGAGTATCACTCGGACGGGACGATTTCCGAGCCGCACTGGCGGCCGAAAATCATCCCGAAAATCCAACTCCCGATTCCGGGCGCAAAAGCACAAAAAACACCTTCACGCTAACGGATGACTCAGGCGCGAGCCCTGACTTTTTCGAGAATACCCGCAACGACTTCCGCAGCTGGTTTCGCACCGACATTGCCTTGGCCGTGCAGACGCACGCTGACATTGCCTGCCTCCATATCACGGGGACCAATGACGAGCATGGTGTGGACTCGGGCCTTTTCCGCATCGGCGATTTTGGCTTTTACCGGATCGTTGCTGAAATCCGCTTCTGCCCGGATCATGTGGGAGCGAAGTTCACGAAGAATCGGCGTCGCGTAGTTGATCAAAGCAGGTTCGTTATTGAGCGTCACAATGCGGACCTGCTCTGGGGCGAGCCAGAGCGGGAAGTTGCCCGCGTAGTGCTCGATCAGGAATCCGATGAAGCGCTCGTGTGTTCCCAGCGGGGCGCGGTGGATGCAAAGGGGTGTTTTCTCCGAATTGTCGCGGTCGCGGTAATGCAGGCCGAATTTGGCGGGAACGGCAAAGTCCACCTGGTTGGTGGCGATGGTAAACTCGCGCCCGATCGCGCTCCAGACCTGGACATCGATCTTGGGCCCGTAGAACGCAGCTTCGTTCGGCACCTCGACGAAGTTGATTCCGCTCTCGACGAGAACGCGGCGCACCATGTCCTCGGTCTTTTTCCAAAGCTCCGGCTCGTTCACAAATTTCTGCCCGAGCTTTTCGGGGTCATGGGTAGAGAAACGCATCTGGTATTTCTCGAGCCCGAAGATTTTGAAGTATTGGAGATACATCTCGTTCACCGCGCGAAACTCCTCCGCAAACTGCTCCTCGGTGCAATAGATATGGGCGTCATTCATGTTGAGGGAGCGGACGCGCATGAGGCCGAAAAGTTCGCCTGATTGCTCGTAACGGTAGCAGCATCCGTATTCGGCAAGGCGCAGCGGAAGGTCGCGGTAGCTGCGCGGCTCGGCGGCGAAAATCCGGTGATGGTGGGGGCAGTTCATCGCCTTCAGGTAGTAGCGCTCGGCTTCGGTTCCCTCCCCTTCCCCGTTTTCCTTCAGTTCCATCGGCGGAAACATGCTCTCGGCGTAGTAGGGAAGATGGCCCGAGGTTTTATACATCTTTTCCTTGGCGAGATGCGGCGTGCGAACGCGGACATACCCGGCGGCGAACTCCGATTCCTTGGCGAGTTTTTCGAGTTCTTCGACGAGCACAGCGCCTTTCGGCAGCCAGAGCGGCATACCGGGCCCCACATACTCCGAATCGATCGCGTAGAGGCCCATCTCAGCCCCGATCTTTCGGTGGTCCCGCTTTTTCGCCTCTTCGAGCATCGTGAAGTATTCCTCCATCGCGGTCTTGTTTTTGAAGGCCGTGCCGTAGATGCGTTGAAGCTGGGGATTGCGCTCGTCGCCCTTGTAGTAGGCGCTGGCGACATGCGTGAGCTTGAACGCTCCGATGTTGCCGGTGCGCATCACATGTGGCCCCGCGCAGAGGTCGGTGAATTCGCCGTTGCGGTAGAGAGTGATCGTTTCGCCCTCGGGGATGTTTTGAACGATATCGAGTTTGAACTTGGAGGGCATGCTGCGAGCGGACAGGGCGGCGAGTTCGCCGCGTTCGGCCATGGCAATCGCGGCGTCGCGGGAAATTTCCACGCGCTCGAAAACATGGTTGGCCTTGATCTCTTTTTTCATCTCCTCCTCGATCCGGGCGAAATCCTCGGGCGAAATACGGTGGGGCAGGTCGAGATCGTAATAGAAGCCGTTCTCGACAGGTGGGCCTGCCGCGAATTGGGCCTCGGGCCAGATTTTCAGGATCGCCGTCGCAAGGACATGGGCGGCGGAGTGGCGGATGCGTTCGAGTTCGGTCATGGTTTGGAAGTGTCTTTTTTCTTGGGCGATTTGCGAAGGGAGATGGCATTGGCGGCGACGAGCATCGGAATGCCACGGATCACAGGATAGGCCATCGCGCGGTCGGAACGAATCCAGGCGCCCTCAATTTTTTGAAGCCCCTCTCGTTGTTTCAGAGCCTCAAGCTCGCGCTCGGTGGCGAGACGGAGTTTCTTGCGCGTCGTGGGGCAAACAAAAATGTCGCTGTATTCGTTGGTGTGCATGAATTCTCAATACCGCTCAATCGAGGGATCGATGCGATCTGCCCAAGCCAAAATCCCGCCGGCCAGATTGCTCACACGAGAAAATCCATTCTGCTGGAGAAACTCGACGGCTCGGCCACTCCGGCCACCGGATTTGCATTGGACCACGATCTCATCCGCAGGATTCAATTCCCCCAGCCTCGCAGCCAACTCGCCCAGAGGAATAAGTTTCGCCCCTTCAATGTGGGCGATGTCCCACTCGAATGGCTCGCGCACATCGAGCAAAACGAATTTTTCCTTCGAGTCTATTCTGGCCTTGAGGTCTTCAACAGTGATTTCAGGAATGGTGTCTGACATGGGTGATTGGTTTTTTCGGTTTGAACAGAACCCTTCGTAGTCGATGGGCACGGTAATCGAGGCGACGGGAGAGCATACAGGACAAGCGGGGTCTTTTTGGAGATGGAAATCACGAAACCTCGCCTTGAGGGCATCGAAGTGGATCAACCGCCCAAGGAGCGGATCGCCGGCACCCGTGAGAAGTTTGATTGCCTCGATGGCTTGAAAGACGCCGATCATTCCCGGGAGAACACCCAAAACGCCGGCTTCGGAGCAACTCGGCACCATGCCCGGCATCGGAGGTTCCGGATATAGGCATCGGTAACATGGCGCACCAAGGTGCGGGGCGAACACCGTGACTTGACCGTCGAAGCGGGAGATTGCCCCGAAAACGAGGGCCTTTTTTAAAAATACACAGACATCGTTACTTAGGTAGCGCGTGGGGAAATTGTCGGTTCCGTCGATCACCAGATCGTAGGATTCGACGATCGACATGGCGTTCACCGCCTCGAAGCGGGCGTCATGAAGTTCGACATTCAGGCGCGGATTCGCCGCCAGCAGACGCTCGCGGGCGCTTTCGATCTTCTTCCGTCCCACATCCGCGCTTCCATGCAGGATTTGGCGCTGGAGATTCGACTCATCGACCACATCGCAGTCAACAATACCGAGAGTCCCCACACCGGCTGCCGCCAAATAAAGACTCGCGGGGGAGCCTAGACCACCCGCGCCGATGCAAAGAACTTTCGAAGCCAGCAAACGTTTCTGACCATCCATACCGATTTCGGGCAGGGACAAATGCCGCGCGTAGCGAGCTGCCTCCCGGGGGGTGAATTTCACCTCCGAAAGTCGGGAGTCATCGAGGATTCCATTGGTCATTTTTGAAGAAACCTAAATTATAAAGAGCTGATTCACTTTGCCAGAGGCTTGAAAACTCCATCCCAATCGGCATCCGGTGGAATCACCTGCATGGCCCGAATTCTTTGGATCATCACCCGCGAAGGATTGTCGATCGCTTGCATTGTCTCAAAAATCGCCGTGGCCTTGTCGAATTCCCTCCGAAAATAGCATTCAAGCGCCTTGGGATAATATTCGGCGATTCTTAGCTGGTCAGGCGTTGTTTCCGTAACGCGCCCCATCAATTCGAAAATCTCCAGCGGCTCGTCCCGCCCAACAACCGCGACCCGGTCGAGGAAACGCCAGAGAAATCCTCCCCCGGACGCCGCCTTGGCGGTGGCGGAACTGGCAATGATCCATGTCCCGTAAATTTTGTTCAGACCTTCGAGACGACTGCAGAGATTCACGCCGTCGCCGATCGCGGTGTAGCTGAAGCGATCGCTCGTTCCAACATTTCCGACCAGAGCCTCGCAGGTGTGTAGACCGACACGAACTCTCGGAACAAAACCTCCCTCAGCCGGTTGTATGGTTTGCAGGCCCGACATCGCATCTAGAGCGCCGCGACATGCTTCAGCCGGGTGATGCTCGAGATCGAGCGGGGCATTGAAGAGAACCATCATTCCATCACCGAGGAACTTGTCGATCACCCCGCCATGGGTGTGGATTGCTGCACCGAAAATCTCGAAATACTCGGTTAGCGTTTTTACCGAAACCTCCGGAGAAACCTTTTCCGCGTAGGTCGTAAATCCCTCGACATCACAAAACATGACACTCACCTCTCGTCGGGTTCCACCAGGAGTAGCCACCGAACCGCTCTGCAAAAGATCGCGAACAATATCGACGGGAACATATCGGGAGAAGGACTGGAGGCTGTCGCGCATCCTCGCCACCGCCTCGGAGAGGATATGAACCTCGCGAATCGAGGAATCGGGGAGATCGACCGGTTCGAGTTCAAAGCGGCCGATGCGGCGAAGTTCCTGGGTTACCAAACGCAACGGACTGGCAACCCGACGGGCAACGAAAATCGCTACAACCATCGAAAGTAAAAAAGCGAATCCCGCAGCGTAGGTGCTGATGCGGAGGGTTTTTTCGATCGCCCCGAAGGTCGCTTGCCTGTTCAAAACCACGGCGCTGATGCACTGGAGTCCACCGACGATTTGTGTGGACTGCATCCCGACAATGAAACTTTCCCCGTCGCTCTGGATCTCCTCGACCACATTTTCGCCGCTTTCACGCAGTTTGGCGGCGTTCTCGCACGCGATCTGCTGGATTTGCCAAAGGTAGGTCGAATCGGCCATTTCCTCGGAGGCCGCAAGCAACTTCCCGTCGGCCATGAAAACCACGAGCCCGGATTTGGTCGTCTTCTGCTGACGCGTCAAATAGTCGGCGATATCGCTCAGCAAAAAATCCACGCTGAAAACGCCAATCAGATCCCCCAGCCAATTTCTGACCGCCAGAGACGCGGCGAGTCCGCGCCCCCCGCCATAAAATTCGTAAGGTTCAGTCCAAGAAATTGTGTTCGCCTCTTCCGCCGCCAAAAACCAAGGACGCGTTCTGGAATCAAACCGTTCGGGCTTGGTATCAGAAGGTGGTTGGATGGGGAGTCCCTCGCGGTTCAGGCGGTATTCCACAAGAGGGCTGACTGCCTCGGAGGAGGAAATCTGGATGGAGCGCTGGTCGGCTCCGTTTTGCGCTCCGGCGAAGCGACCATCGGCATAGCCGAAGCTGATCAGCGAAATTCCGCGCTCGTAAGGCAGAAGACGGGAAATCCTCGTCGCCAGAGTCATTGGGTCCGAATTACGAAGAGCACCATCCTGCCGACTGTCGGCCAGAGTGAAAAGAATGCGGCCCGCAGGCTCGAAAAAATCCCGAATCCGACTGCTTGCGGAGTCCAATGATGCCTCGATCTGACCATCAGCCAACTCTCGAATGGCCAATCGCGTGCCGGAATAGCCAAGCCATGTCACCGCACCGGTGGAAACCAAAATGAGACCAACAAACAAACCAATGAGAAGCGATCGGAACGACAGCATCGAGGGTTTAAAATTTAAGGAGTGCCCTGATTGGGCTGCTCGGTTTCAGGAAGAGCGGGTTCGACGAGCGAAAAATCAGGGGCGGTTGAAAGGCCGTCGATTTTTGTTTCGATCGGACTTGGCGAAGAATCCTGTGGCAATTGTGGAGTGCTGAAGCGCAGGTGTAATCCCGAGTTTCTGAGAAAAACCTCGCGGCCGGTTTCAGCCGACGATCGCTTCAGAGTCAGCACGATCGAGTTGTCCCCTTCCACCAAATGGCGGGCTGCGATGAACAACGAACCCTTGCGCCAACCAGCGAGAACGAGGTTGCCGTTCCAATCGGTGACAAGCGAAGGGTCGTCGAGTTGGAAAGACGGAAACGATACGGTTCCGAGGTTTTGGTTGTTTATCAAAACCTCGATCTTCGCCTCGGGATCGAGCCCGAGGGATTCCAAGCGAAGCATGGCGGCCTCCGGTTTTCCTTGGATCGGAATGACGAACTCCAAGGTGTCCTCGAGAGGCTCCACGCGTGCGGAGAGTTCGGCTTCGATAATGGAGCCGTTTCTCAGGTCGCCGGCCATCGGGATCGGGCGGGTTCCATTGACCTCGCTGTCCTCGAAGACCTGCAAATTGCCGTCGATAAGAACCGGGGAATGGCGATCGCCAACAATCGTCATCGAGTCCTTGCGCGCGGGACGGATCGCCATGCTGAGGAGGGATTCGAACTTTCCAAAATACGAAACGAGCAACTTGCCGCCGCCGCATGTGAGGTCCTGCGGGAGAAGGACGGTGCGGGAGTTCAATCCCACCGGCTTGCCGATTTCACCAAGACCATACGAGATCGCCGAAACCCTGCCATCGGGTGCCTCCCACTCCAGAGCAGGGCCGCCATCGCCATTGTCATGGAATACCACAGTCGCCACAAACATTTCCACCCCGCCCGCGAGCCAATCGGGCTGGATCGTGACCGTCACGGTGGCGGTGGCGGCATCCACGGCGGCGGGACCTTCAACCCACGGCGGAAGCGCGCCCATCCGAACCTCGGGCTGCAAAGCCAGCAAAAAGGAGTCGAAGGTTCCTCCCGCATGGAGATGCGAATCCTCAGCCCGGCTGGAGACGGGGAACAACACCGATGCCAAAAGAGCTATGATGGCAAATCTTAAGCCAAGCATTGGCGAAAAACTAGCGCGCTGAACGATCAAGAAAAGCCCTTGTTTGCAGGTGGAAACCCGTATTCGACAATTCAGAGCTCCTTGGCCGCCGGATGGCTTTTCCGGCGGCGCTGGGAATCCGCGAGAAATTCGGCCTGCGCATCGAATGAAGCCTGACCTTCGAGATGCTCACGGAAGGCGTAGGTGCCATCGGGTTGCATGATCTGTGCCTTCACATTGTCGCGCCAGAACCACTCGAGGATTTCCTCGACATGTTTGACCATGCCCGGCGCGGTGATCGGGAAGACGGTTTCGACGCGGCGGAAGAGATTGCGAGGCATCCAATCCGGACTGCCGAGATAGATGCGGGGATGACCACCGTTTTCAAAACGGAAAATCCGGCTGTGTTCGAGGAATCTACCAACGATGCTTCGGACCTCAATATTATGGCTCACGCCGGGAATGCCGGTCTTGAGCGCGCACATGCCGCGGACAAGCAAGCGGATCGGAACTCCCGCAGCCGAGGCGCGGTAGAGGGACTCGATGATCCCCGGCTCCACGAGGGAATTCAGCTTCGCATAAATCCCGCTGGGCCGTCCCGCCCAAGCTTGGCCGATTTCGTTTTCGATCAGTTCTTGGAATCCCTCGTAGAGCGACCACGGCGCGACCATGAGCTCTTTCATCTCTGGGAAACGCGAAACACCGGTGAGGCAGTTGAAGGTCTCGGCGAGTTCGGTGGTCAATTCATCGCGGCAGGTGAGAAGACTCAGGTCGGTGTAGATTTTTGCCGTGGAGGGATGGTAGTTCCCAGTGCCGAGGTGCGCGTAACGGCGAATCCGCTCGCCCTCGCTGCGAATGATGAGCATCGCCTTCGCGTGGGTTTTCAGGCCGGTCACACCATAGACGACATCAACCCCGGCTTCGCGCATGATTCGGGCCCAGTGGATGTTTGCGGCCTCGTCGAAGCGCGCTTTCAACTCGATGACTGCCGTCACCTGTTTGCCGTTGCGCGCCGCGGTAATGAGAGCCTGAACGATAGGCGAGTCGGAACTGGTGCGATAGAGCGTTTGCTTGATCGCGAGCACCTGCGGGTCTTCGGCGGCCTGCGACAGAAAATCCACAACCGTCTGGAAGCTGTCGTAGGGATGGTGAAGGAGAATGTCTCCGCGCCTCACATGGAAAAAGAGGTCCGACTCGGTATCGAGCGAAACGACCTGGCAAGGCACAAAGCGCTTGTATCGGAGATCGGGCCGGTCGATTTGCAACGCAACCGGCATGAGGCGTGAGAGATTCAGCGGGCCGTCGATCCGGAAGACATCCTCCTCCTCGAGATTGAAGATATCGAGCAGACGCTTGAGCACTCGGTCGGGGCAGTCTTTTTTGACCTCCAAGCGCACGGCGGCGCCGCGGTTGACCTTGCGGAGTTCCTCCTCGATCGCGTGGAGCAGGTTGCTCGACTCCTCCTCGTCCACATACAGGTTGCTATTGCGGGTGACGCGGAAGAGGTGCGCGCCCTTCACATGAACGCCATGAAAAAGCGAGGCGACATGCTCTTGGATGATGTTTCCGAGAAAGACATAGTCGTTGCCATCGGGACTTTGTGTGAACGGCACGACACGGGGCAGGATGCGCGGGGCCTGCACCACAGCAATATCCGTGTTGATCCCCTCGCCTTCCAACTCCACAATCACATTCAGGCTTTTATTGAGGAGTTGAGGGAACGGATGCGCGGGGTCCACTGCCAGCGGTGTGAGCACCGGGTAGATCGTCTCGCGAAAGAATTTCTCGAAGTAAACCCGCTCGTCCTCCGGCACATCCGGATAAGTGTGGAATCGGATGCCCTGCGCGTGAAGCTCGGGATAAATTTGCTCGGTCCAGCAGCGGTATTGATCATCGACCATCCGCCTCGTGCGCTTGCTGATGCGGGCGAGAACCTCGGTCGCCGAGAGCCCGTCAGGCCCGACCTCCGAAGAGTTGTTTTGCTTTTGCTGCTTTAGACCGGCGACACGGACCTCGAAAAACTCGTCGAGATTCGAGCTGACGATCGCAAGGAACTTGAGGCGCTCCAGAAGCGGGTTGGTGGCATCAAACGCCTGATCGAGCACACGCTGGTTGAATTCGAGCCAACTCAGCTCCCGGTTTATAAAATGTTCGCGTTTCGAGAAGTCCACTTCGTTGAAAAGCGCCATAGTAGCGCTTGATGCCATGAGTTAACGGCACACCCACACCAAGCGCAAGACGGGTATTGTGAAAAACTACCCGCGCAACTCGCGGCAGAATTCAGCCATTCGCTCCATGGCAATTTTGATCTGGTCGTAGGCCGTGGCAAAACTGCAGCGCACATGCCCCTCGCCCCCACTGCCGAATGCTGGACCCGGGACAACCGCCACATTTTTCTCCTTGAGAAGTCGGAGCGAAAAATCGCGGCTGGTGAGACCGGTTGAGGCGATCTCGGGAAATACATAGAACGCCCCGCATGGACTGCGGCACGGGAGTCCCATGTCATTCAGCGAGGAAACAATGAAATTCCGGCGGCGTTCATATTCGCGGCGCATCCGCTCCACACTGTCCTGCCCGCGCTCAAGGGCCTCCACCGCGGCATCCTGGCCCATGATCGGGGCGCAGAGGATCGAATATTGATGGATTTTCATCATCGCCTCGATGAGCGCCGAAGGCGCGCATGCAAAGCCGATCCGCCAACCGGTCATGGCGAAGGCCTTCGACAATCCATGCAGAAAAACCGTTCGCTCCTTCATGCCGGCAAACTTGGCGATGCTCGTATGCGTCGCCCCCTCGTAGGTCAGCTCGCTGTAAATCTCATCGGTCAAAACCACGAGGTTGTGCTTGATGCAAACGGCGGAGATTTTTTCCAACTCCGCCGCATCCATCGTGGCTCCCGTCGGATTTGTTGGGAAATTCAGCATCAGCACCTTTGTGCGGGGCGTGATGTTTTTCTCCAAATCCTCGGCACGGAGGGCGAACCCATCCTCGGCACGAGTGGTGATCGCCTTCGGCACGCCGCGCGCCATAACAATCGTCGGTGAGTAGGAGACATAGCACGGCTCATGATAAAGAACCTCGTCGCCGGGATTCAGCAGGGCGCGCAGCGCGAGATCAATCGCCTCGGAGACGCCGACCGAGACGAGGACTTCGGTGAGCGGTTCATAGGAAATCTCGAAATGCCGGCGCACATAGTCAGAGATCGTGCGGCGCAGGCGCGGCAGGCCCAGATTCGAGGTGTAACCCGTGCGGCCTCGCTCCAGGGCGAAAATCGCCGCCTCGCGGATGTGCCACGGCGTGGCGAAATCCGGCTCCCCGATGCCAAGCGAAATGACATCCTCCATAGACTGGACGATTTCAAAAAAGTCGCGAATTCCCGAACGCGGAATGTCGCGGATGTGGTTGGCGATAGCGATGCTCACGGCGAGACGGAGAGCCTCTCAGAGTTGGGCTCGAAAAGATGGAAGGTGCCGTTTTCCTTGTAGGTCTTCAGGCGGAAATGCGTGGCGGTGGACTGAACCGCATCAATCGTGCTGAGTTTTTCGGCGACGAAAGCGGCCGCCGCACGAAGGTTCCGAGCCTCGACGATGATGAGGAGGTCGTAGCCGCCACTCACGAGATAGCAGCTCTGAACCTCGTCGAAACGGGCGATGCGCGAGGCGATCCGGTCGAAGCCGCCGTCACGCTCCGGCGTGATTTTCACCTCGATCACGGCAGTGACATTTTCGGTATCCCACTTTTCGCGGTTGACCACGGCTTGGTATCCGAGAATCACGCCGTCCGCCTCGAGCTTGGAAATCTTCGAGTCGAGGTCCGCACGCGTCATGCCAAGCAACTTGGCCATTTCCTCACGCGGCATGAGGGCGTTTTTCTCCAGCAAATCGATTATCGCTTCCATAAAATGAAGCGTTATCATGGAAAGCCTCTGCGGGTATGGCAAGCGCTTGCTGGAGTCGTGGTTTTCTTAAAGGGTAAAAATCTGAAAAATCAGCTATTAAACAGCTTGGTTTTGCATAACCACATGTTGCCGCTTTATA
>CAWUMN010000033.1:0-12212 GCA_963923595.1 uncultured bacterium | reverse complement strand
CGCGGCAGGCCGGTCGAAGGATGTGGCCGTAGAGATTGAGTTCCTCCACCTCAACGAGGAGGCGGGATTTCGCGCCCGGTTTTCCATCGGGATGGCCGACAACCCGTCCCTGCAGAGTGGCCATGGAAGGCCCGCCCACCAACTGTTCAGCCAGCCATTGCGCGGGGGAGTCTCGGGTTTGCCAGAGGTGAAGGGCGGCGAAGGCGAAACCCGCTGCAAGGTAGATCCAGACGAGCCGTCGACGGATCAGCCAAACGAGAAGGGAAATGCCAAATCCCGCCAAACACCCCAGCACATCCAGTGGTGCGAAAGAGGCGAGGAGAATTCCGGCAATCGAGGAAAATAGCAGGCCGGCAAATGGCAGGCGCTGCTGCCACGGATAGGCCCGATCCGTCACCCCGAGGCTCCGTTGGTTGCGGGGTTAGTTAAAGGAAAACGGGCTGTAGAGCGATTCCTCGTAGGCGGAATCGTAGAAGCCATCGATCTCGGGTTCGTTGTAGGCGAAGGGTTGCTCGTCCTGATAGACGCGGGAGTTCGTATATTGCCCAGCGGGTTCTTGGGGATGACCGGGGGTGCGGGCCGGGGCGTGCGGGTTGTAAAAGCCTCCGGTCTCGCGCAGGTAGGCGAGGAGTTGTTGGTCGGCGCCGTCGGATTGTAGATCGCTGAGTTGCTGGGTCGAGTAGCGGAAGGTTTGGCGGATGCTGGTAAGGTAGTCGATGATCGTCTGCGAAGGCACGCCTTTGGAGACGAGGTTTTCCAAGTCGTCTAAATCCAGCGGGCGGGCGTTCGACATTTTCTGCTCGGTGCTTTGGGCCACTCCGCGCGAGGTGGCGGCGGAAAGCACGGCAGAGTTGACTTGAGGTCCACTGGAGCAGGACGCGAGAACGAGTGCGAGAGCCCCGGATACGAGTGGGTGAAAATTCGGAAATTTCATGGCGGGAAAAGGTGTTGGAAGTCCGTGGGGCCGCACTTACTACCCCCGGGCCTCGGGGTTGGCAAACCAAAGATCGGGACGGCATTGAACAAAAGGTTGGCCAGTGATTTTTAGAGCGGATAAAAACCGCGCCTCTGAATTTATGAGCAACCCGACCGCCAACACTCCCGGCGAAGCCAAGAAAACCTCGCCCTTTGTCAACAGCCTCGGCATGCCGTTTGTGCCGGTTCCGCATTTCGAAACCCTCTTTTGCATCTGGCCGACTCGCCTGCAGGACTACTCTGCATTCGCTGCAGATAAAGGTTTGGAAGTTCCTTCGCAGACTCCGGCATCCGGCTCTGACCACCCGGTGGTGAACATTGTTTGGAAAGAGGCATGCGACTTTTGCGAATGGCTCACAGAGCGCGAGCGCGCGGCGGGTAAACTCCCAGAGGGCCTCGTCTACAGGCTGCCTTCCGATCTCGAGTGGAGCGCCGCCGTGGGGCTTCCCTCTGAGGAAGGCGCGCGGCCTGACCAGCGCAGCGGCCAGGTCGAGGGCTATCCTTGGGGCACGCAATGGCCGCCGCCGAAAGATGCGGGCAATTACTCGCAGGAACTCGGAGTCGATGGCTTCGAGTTCACCTCGCCGGTCGGAAGCTTTGCCGCGAATGCGTTTGGGATTTTCGACCTTGGCGGAAATGTGTGGGAGTGGTGCCAGGACTACTACGATCGCTCGAACGAATGCCGTGTGCTTCGTGGTGCCTCGTGGTTCAACGGCTACTCGGACCGGCTGAAATCCTCGTTTCGCAATGACCTCGGCTACCCGACCTCGCGCTTCACCAGCTTCGGCTTCCGCGTGGTGCTCGGTGTGCCCGCGAAGCGCTAAACTCAGAGCCGCTCCGTCGCCGAGAGCGCGTAGTGTTTCATCAACTCCGCGCGGTTGGCCTCGATGGAGGTGGCGTCGAGGTAGAGCCACTTCGGGTCCTCCTCAAGTTCGATTTTCTGGAAGCCTTCTACTGGATGCTTTGCGGCCTCGGCTAGGTCGGCGATGCTTTTGATAGGTCGGCCGTTGAGTTCCTTCACCACCACATGGTCGATGTGCTCGTAGCCGATGGTGTCGGGCGAGGGAAGGATTTGGGCGAGGACAACGATTTTTCCACGATCGGCGGGGAGTTCGTCCTGGAAGGCGTCGTAGTTCACGAGGCGCTGGGGGGCATTCGAGTTCCAGTCGGGGCCCCATTCCTGAAGGTAGGGTCGCGAGAGTTCCACAAAAACGAGACCGCCCAGAATGAAGTAGGGTGGCGCCTTGTCCGCGAGGAACGATTCACTGGTGGTTCCTGAGCGTTCGAGGGGTTGCATCTGGACGGAAAGCTCCTGGGTTTTTCCTTCGCGTAGGATTTTCAAGACGACCTTGCCGCCAGCGGGCGTGAGCGTGTTCGTGATGTGGCTGAAGAGAATTTTCCCGTAGTCGGCATCCTCGTAATTGCCCTCTTGGTCGAGCGGGTGGCCGTTCACGGAGAGGATGGCATCGCCTTCGCGGAGTCCGGCCGAGGCGGCGGAACTCTTCGGCGCAACCTTGGTGACATAAATTCCGCCGGGTTCCTCGAGTCCGATGTAACGGCGGAGCTGGGGATCGCGCAACGGAGCGTAGGAAACTCCGAGGCGCGGGAACCCTGAATAGATGCCGTGTTTTGAGGATTCGAGGAATCGCGAGATCACCGGCATGGGAATGATATCGGCAGTTTGATTTCGCGCATCGTAACGCATGAGAAGGCCGACCAACCGGCTGTCGCGCACGGCGGGGAGGGTGTAACTGCCGTCGCGTTGCTGGAGAGGGATGCTGAGCTTGAACGAGAGCAGGCCCACATTTTCGAGCGGGTAGGGCGCCACCGATATCGAGGAGATGCGGCCAGGGGTGCGCGCGAGTTCGCCGTTCGGCTCGAGTTGAAGAACCGACGCGGAGTCGCCGATGGAAACCTTGTCGTCGAGAGCGAGCGGAACCATGCCGTCGAGAAATGCGGGATCGGTCGCGCGGAGGATCGCCAGATTGCACTCGTAACTGATGCGTTCCACGGTCGCTGTGGATTTTACGCCCGAGGCCGCTTTTTCGAGTTCGATGAAATTGGAGTTCGCCACGAGATCCGCCGTTACGAGAATCCGTCCGTCGCCGATCAGAGCGCCCAAGCCGCGGCGGCTGTAGGGCGGTTTTTTCTGCCACGGCGATTGGTAGTCGTAGGCTTGGTTCGTGGAATTTACACGGAGGACAGAGCGGGTAGTGACTTGGGCTGGGCTTTCCGTGGCTGTCACCAGTGATGGAGTTGAGGAGCCAGAAGTTGGAGCGGCGTAGGGGAAGCGGAACTGAAAAGCACCGGCGAAAACGAGGCTTGGTAATAAAAGGCAAAGCGCGGCAATGAATGGGAGCGGCTTCATTTTTTTAGGTTCTGCTCCTGGGTGACTCCGTAGTGCTTCAGGATGTTTTTTCGAGCGGCTTCAACGGCTTTGCGCTCCAGAACGATCGGCGGGCCATTGTCCTCCATCTTGATCACAAAATATTCCTCGGGTTTGGCGAAAGCCTCCGCGACATCGCGGAGGGTTCGAATCCTCCGGCCATTGATTTCCTCGACAAGCGAGTAGCGAAAATCGCTGGCGTGGGCATTCACGGGATCAGGCAGGATGTTGCTCAAAACGACCAGTTCCTCGCGGTCGCGGTAGATGCCGTCTTCGACGAAGAAGTCATAGGAGTAATTCAGGCGTTGGTTCGATGGCGAATGGTCGCGGAGGAAATTGCGGTCCACCGGTTGAAAAACCAGGCCGCCGTAAATGACATAGCGTGGTTTTTCGTCGTAGGCGTTGCTTTGCAGCGTGAACGGCCAGGGGTCGTCCAACGGGACTTCGACGGTTTGTTTTTTTCTGTCACGCATGATGACCAGTTTCGCTTTCTCGCCGCGGAATTTTCTTTCGACCACCTCGGTGAATGGAACGACGCCGTTTTGGAGTCGGATCGATCCGTCACTGGCGATCGGGTAGCCATCGATCTCGAGCAACACATCGCCCGGCTTGAGGATTCCATCCGACGAACCGCCCCCGTAGACAGCTCCGACCATTACGCCTCGGCCGTCATCCTCCAAACCAAGGGCGCGCCGCGCGGCGGGGTTGAAGAGGTTTTGGTAGCTGATGGCAAGGTCGATGTAGCGGTCGTATTTTCCATCCTCCACATCCTTGAGGAACCGCTCCACCACCGGCACGGGGATCATGTAGCCGACATTCTGCGCGACATCCCCCGAGTAGCCTTGGAAGGCGACTCCAACGACCTTGCCATCCTGCATCACCGGCCCGCCGCTGTTGCCTGGGTTGATGGCGGCATCGATCTGGATCGTGAGGTGCGAATCCATCGCGGAGTGCGAGTAGGTTTGGAAATCGATCCGAGAAACGATGCCGCGCGTGACCGAGAGCCGCTTGCCGCCGATCGGGTAGCCGTAAACGGAAACGAGCGACTCGATCTCGGGCAGTCCGCCGAATTCGAGCGGCGTCGTGCCGTTGAAAAACTCGACATTTTCAACCTTCAGGAGCGCGAGGTCGCAATCGTGGGCAATGTGGAGCACTCGGGCGGTGTAGGGTTTCGGGTCGCCTTCCTTGGAGACTGTGAGGAAGCGCGCGTTGCTGACGACATGGGCATTCGTCATGATGCGGTCGCCATCGATCACAAATCCCGCGCCAACTCCGGAGACCACCTCGCCGGGGCTCCAAGGCGTTTTGTAGTTCGGCTCCTGCGAGGTCGCCTCGATGCGAACGAGGCTCTCGGCAATCGGCGCGGCGTGTGCCATGGCCGAAAGGCACAGGGCGACCACGAGCGGAAAGAGACGGGACATGGGCGTTATTTGGCCACGATATTGACGAGCTTGCCGGGCACAACGATGACCTTCGCGATCGAGAGTCCGGCGGTCGATTCCGCGACCTTCGGGCTTTCGAGGGCGGCTTTTTCGATCTGCTCCCTCGAGGAATCCTTCGGCACGCGCAGGCGCTCGCGGACCTTGCCGTTCACCTGCACGACGAGGTCGATTTCGTTTTCCACCAAAAGCGATTCGTCGTGGTCAGGCCATGGTTGCTGCGAGGCGAGACCCGCGAAGCCGAGGCGGCTCCAGAGTTCCTCCGCGAGGTGCGGCGCGAATGGGCTGAGGAGCGGAAGCAGGATGCGCAGGGCCTCGATCGGGCGCGGCGTGGCGTTCACAAATTCGTTCGTGAAAACCATCATCTGCGAGATCGCGGTGTTAAAGGCGAGGTCGGCGATGTCCGAGGTGACTTTTTTGATCGTCGCATGGGCGACGCGGAGTTGTTGGCCGTTGAGCGGAACTTCTTGGAGGTCCTTGGACAAAACCCACTCGCCCTCCTGGTTCTCCTCCATCGCGAGACGCCACACGCGGCCGAGGAAACGGTAGACGCCCTCCACGCCCTTCATGCTCCAGGGTTTCATCTGCTCGAGCGGACCCATGAACATTTCGTAGAGGCGGAGCGAGTCGGCGCCGTATTCGGCGATCACGCTATCGGGCGTGACGACATTGCCGCGGCTCTTGGACATCTTCTGGCCGTCCGGGCCGAGGATCATGCCTTGGTTGACGAGACGCTGGAATGGCTCGTGAGTGGTAAGGTGGCCGAGGTCGAAGAGGACCTTGTGCCAAAACCTCGCGTAGAGCAGATGCAGCACGGCGTGCTCGGTGCCCCCGATGTAGAGGTCCACGCCGCCGGGCTTCGCGTTTTTGCCCATCCAATAATCGTCCGCCGGCTGGCCGATGAAGCGTTCGGAATTCCTCGCGTCGCAGAACCGCAGGTAATACCAGCACGAGCCCGCCCATTGCGGCATCGTGTTCGTCTCGCGCTCGGCGGTTTCGGAGTAACGCACCCACTCGCGGGCCTTCGAGAGCGGCGGTTCGGGAGTTCCGGTCGGCTTGAAATCCTCCATGTCCGGCTGGACGAGCGGGAGTTCGCTGGCGGTAATGGGGCGGTGGCGTCCGTTTTCCCAAACGATCGGGAACGGCTCCCCCCAGTAGCGCTGACGCGAGAAAAGCCAGTCGCGGAGCTTGTAGTTCACGGTGCCGCGGCCGAGAGATTTTTCCTCGAGCCAGGCGGTGATACGCTTCTTCGCCTCGGCGGTGGGAAGGCCATCGAGGAATGAGGAATTCACGGCCACGCCCTCGCCGGCGAAACAGCCTTCGCAGGGCTCCGTGGGCTGCACCACTTCGCGGATGGGGAGGTCGAATTTTCGGGCGAATTCAAAATCGCGTTCGTCGTGGGCGGGGACGGCCATGATCGCGCCGGTGCCGTAGCCCATCAGGACATAGTCGGCGATCCAGATCGGGATGCGCTCGCCGTTGACCGGGTTGATGGCGTGCGCGCCGGTGAAGACGCCGGTCTTTTCTTTGTTAAGTTCGGTGCGGTCGAGGTCGCTCTTCGAGGCGACGGCGGCGCGGTATTTTTCGACCGCGTCTTTTTGTTCGGTGGCGGTGATCGTGGAAACCAGGGGATGCTCGGGCGCGAGGATCATGTAGGTCGCGCCGAAAAGCGTGTCCGGCCGGGTGGTGAAAACCTCGATCTCGGCGTTGGTTTTTTCCTCGCGGAATTTCACCGACGCGCCTTCGCTGCGTCCGATCCAATTTCTCTGGAGCAGCTTGATGCCTTCGGGCCAGTCGAGGCCGTCGAGTCCTTCGATCAACCGCTCGGCGAAGGCCGTGATGCGGAGCATCCATTGGCGCAGGGGGCGGCGCTCGACCGGGAAACCTCCGACCTCGCTCTTGCCGTCCACGACCTCCTCGTTGGCGAGCACGGTGCCGAGTTGCGGGCACCAATTCACCGGCATCTCGGCGACATAAGCGAGGCGCACCGAGTCGGGGTCTGCGCCCGTGTAGGTCGAAATCGGCTCGGCTTTTTTCGAGGCCGGATTGAACCAAGAATTGTAGAGCTGGAGGAAAATCCACTGCGTCCAGCGGAAGTAATCGGGATCGGTTGTGCTGACTTCGCGGTCCCAATCGTAGCTGAAGCCGACCGATTGGAGTTGGCGGCGGAAGTTCTCGATGTTGCGGGCGGTGGTGACGCGCGGGTGCTGGCCGGTTTTGATCGCGAACTGCTCGGCGGGCAAGCCGAACGCGTCCCAGCCCATCGGGTGCAGGACATTGAAACCCCGCATGCGGTGGAAGCGTGCGAGGATGTCGGTGGCCGTGTAGCCTTCGACATGGCCAACATGGAGGCCGTCGCCGCTGGGGTAGGGGAACATGTCGAGGATGTAGAACTTCGGCTTGGTGGCGTCGAAGCCGTCGTCACTGGGGTTTTTGGCGCGGAAGGCGCCGCCTTCGATCCACTGCCGTTGCCATTTGGGTTCGAACTCCGAGAAGGGAAATTGCTTGCGCTGCGTTGACATCGTAAAAAGCGCGAAGCCTATGCTGGAAACATCCGCCCCTGCAAATCCATACACGGTCCTCGTTTCGACCCGGAACGCCCACAAGCTCGTCGAAATCCGCCAAATCCTCGGCCCGTCCTTTGAATTGCTCGACCTTTCCGCCGTCCCTGCACTCGGCGAGGTGGAGGAAACCGGGGAGACCTTCGAGGAAAACGCCACGCTCAAGGCCCTCGCGGCCTCGGCGCATTTCGAGGGTTGGGTGCTGGCGGACGATTCCGGCCTCGAGGTCGATGCGTTGGGCGGAGCCCCCGGTGTTCGCTCGGCGAGGTTTTCTGGTGAAGGTGCGACTGATGTCACGAATCGCGCCCTGCTTTTGGAAAAACTCGCGACCGTTCCTGCGGACCAACGCTCCGCGCGGTTTCGTTGCGTGATCGCGCTGGCGCGGGCCGGCCAAGTGCTCGCTCATTTCAGCGGCTCGGTGGAAGGCGCGATCATCCAGAGCGAAAAAGGCGCGGGAGGATTTGGCTACGATCCGCTGTTTGTGCCGGAGGGATTTGGCGAGACTTTCGCCGAGTTGGGTGCCGAAACCAAAAACCGCCTGAGCCACCGGGGCCGCGCGCTTGCGGCTTTGAAAAGTTGGCCCGGCTGGGCGCGGTAGGGTTTTGCGCGCTTGTCGCGGACCCTGCCTCATCGTAGGTTTTATCCCGCTCTTATGCCCCGAGGTTCGCTCGCTCTCCTGCTCCACGCCCACTTGCCTTGGGTGCGGCACCCCGAGCATGAAGAGTTCCTCGAGGAGGACTGGCTCTTCGAGGCGATTGCCGAGTGCTACATCCCCCTGCTGAAAATCCTGCGCCGCATGGTCGCAGACAAGGTTCCCGCGAAGATCACTTTCACGCTCACGCCGACCCTGTGTGCGATGCTCCGCGACCCGCTCCTGCAAAGCCGCGCCGAGCGTTACCTCGAGCGTGGATGCGAACTCGCGGCGATGGAAGTCGACCGCACCTCGCGCGACGAGGCCCTCCAGCACATCGCCCGCCACTACCGCGCCGCCTTCGGCGAGGCGTTGCGCTTCTACCGCGATGAAATCCGCCGCGATATCGTCGGCACCTTTGCCCAGCTCCAAAAAGACGGAATCCTCGAGATCATCACCTGCGCCGCCACGCACGGCTTCCTTCCCTTGATGGAAGCCGTCCCCGAGGCGATGCGCGCCCAAATCCTCATCGGCCGCGATTCCCACCGCGAATGCTTCGGCGTCGATCCGGCGGGAATCTGGCTGCCCGAGTGCGGGTATGTTCCGCAGATCGACACGATTTTGCAGGAGGCCAACATCCGATGGTTCGTCGTCGACGCGCACGGCCTGATGTATGGCGAGCCGCGGCCGCGCTTCGCGATCTACGCGCCGTATTTCACTCCCGCCGGGCCGGCTGTTTTTGGACGCGACCGCGAGTCGAGTAAGCAGGTCTGGAGCGCCCGCGAGGGTTATCCCGGCGATCCCGCCTACCGGGATTTCTACCGCGATATCGGCATGGATTTGCCCGAGGATTACCTCCACACGGTTCTCCCTGCCACTGGCCACCGGCGAAACACCGGTATCAAATACCACCGCATCACCGGCTCGCCCCAAAAGGAGGTCTACAACCGCGCTTGGGCCATGGCCGCCGCCGACCACCACGCAGGCGACTTCCTCAACGCCCGCATCGGCCAGATCGAGCACCTCCGCAAAAACCTCCCCGTCGAGCCGATCGTGCTCAGTCCGTTCGACGCCGAGCTTTTCGGGCACTGGTGGTATGAGGGTCCCGAGTTCCTCGACCTATTCCTGCGCAAGGCCGCCTACGACCAGAAGACCTTCCGCCTCACGACGCCCAGCACCTACCTTCGCGAAAATCCCACCCAGCAGATGCTCTGCCCGTCCCCCTCCAGCTGGGGAAACAAAGGCTACTCCGAGGTTTGGCTCGACCACTGCAATTCCTGGATCTACCCGCATCTCCACGCCGCCGCGCGCCGCATGACCGAAGCCGCGCGTCAGCACGCCAAGACCCGTTCGGCGTTCACCGACCGAACCCTCCAGCAGCTCGCCCGCGAACTCCTCCTTGCGCAGTCCAGCGACTGGGCGTTTCTCATGAAAACCGGCACGGCCGTCGACTACGCCACGCGCCGCACGAACGACCATCTGCTGCGCTTCACGCGGCTCTGGGAAATGCTCGAATCCGGCCAGCCCGACGAAGGCCTGCTCGCCGCCTGCGAGGAGCGCGACAACCTCTTCCCGAATGTGAATTGGAAGCACTACCTGTGAGGCTCCTTTCGCTTTTTCTCCTGCTCCTCCCCCTCGCCAACGCGCTGGCCACGCCGGCCGAGGGCGAGTTCGTCTTCGCCGTTCCCTCCACCGGGCGGATCACGCTCGGCGTTTTCGACAAAAACGGCCACCTCGTCCGCACCCTTCACGCGCTCGACGGCGAGGAGAAATTCCAGATCGGCCTGAACGGCTTCATCTCGCGCTGGGACGGTCTCGATAACTCTGGAAAAAAAGTCTCACCCGGCAGCTACCACATTCGCGGCTACCAGATCGGCGACGCCACGGTCTCCGGCGAGGCGTTCCATTTCAACGATTGGATCACCGGCTCCGACACGATCCCGATTTCATGGATCGAGGATTTCGAGGTTTTGGATGGCGGCGATATTCTGCTGAACGCAAAAACCCCGGCCGCGCCGATCCAAGTCCGGGCCTCTATCAAGGACGGACCGCTGTCCATTGAAAAAAATCCCCCCGTCGACAAAACCTCGCCCGCCCGCCAAAAGCTCGCCGGGCTCACCGGCCGCCCGCCTGAGGTTTTCACTTCGATCGACTCGTCGGGCGAAACGATTCTCGCGGTGGATGCCGAGGGCGTCTGGCTTTCCCGAAACGGCTCCGCGCCACGCAAAATCGAGCTTCCCGCCAAGGTCGAGGCGATCTCGCTCGGAGCCGGCGACACCTTTTGGTTCATCGGCGCGGGGGGTGACGGGGACAGCCAAGCGTTGGTCGGCGAGGCCGATTTCTCCGGCGAAATCCTCCGGGCGCTTCCCTACGAGGCCGGCGAGCCGTTGCCGAAAAAAATCCGTGCCGCGAAATCCGGCAAGGGATTTGTCGTGCTCGAGGAACTCCCCGGCATGCAACGCCTCCGCTCGCTCACCCGCGAAGAGTCCGGCGAGTGGGTGGTCGATTGGGAAAAAACCATCCGCGAGTCCTCGCGTTTCGGATTCGTGAACGGCGAGGTTTCCGCCAACGCCGCCGACGCGCCGCAACTCGAATCCCTCCGCTTCCGCCTCGAGGAAAACCCGCTCACCGGCGAGCGGCAGACGATCACGATCCGCGCGGTCGCCGACGCGCAAGGTTCGCGCCTCGCCACGGAGGACGGCCTGCCGTTGCTCCTCATCAGCACCCAACCCGACATCCAACGGGCGGTCATCCACCGCGGCAAAGCCCCCGACTCGCTCCGTTTCCTTCAAGGCAATGGCTCGGCCGTCGAGGAATACCTCATCGAAGGCCTTCGCCACATCCTTCCTCTGAACGCCGGCCAGATCGAGATCCGCTGAGGGCTGTTCTTTTTGAGAAACTAAAATTCCACTTTCACGCCCGCATACCAATTTGTGGGTGCGGCGGGGTCGATGCCGTCGGCTCGGATGCGGGCGTAGTAGTCCGCGCCGAAGAGGTTGTTCACGCCGGCGATGATGCTCACTGTATCGCGCCAGACTTTGGCCTCGGCGCTCAAATCCCACACGCTGTAGGCGGGGATGAAGCGGTTCGGGGCGTTGTTGTCGGAGGTGCTCGGGTTGCCGACGACGACCGCAAAGCTGAACGAGGCGAACTTTTCCCTCTTCAGGCATTTGTCTAAGTTGGCCAACAGAGAATTTCGGCCTAACCTTTTTGTAATGAAAACCCTCGTTGCCGTTTTTCTCTCGGTATTCGCCGCCGCCATTTTTCTCGCCGCATGCAAAACCTCGCGCAAGGGCAGCGAATCCGCCCCCAACCGCGTGATCTCGCGCGACGGCCACTTCGAACTCCGCGACTACCCGAGCCTCACGATTGTCGAAACCTCGATGGACGGCGACTCCGGCACGAGTTTCCAAAGACTCTTCCGATACATCAGCGGTGCCAATTCTGATGGTGAGAAAATCCCAATGACCACGCCGGTTTTCATGGCTGGCGAGGAGCAGAGTCGCTCGATGTCATTCGTCATGCCGGCGAACATGAAATCCGCTCCTGGGCCAAAAGATCCCGCCCTCCGCGTGACAACCATCCCCGCCGGCCGCTTCGCCGTGTTGGGTTTTTCCGGCTCGCGAAGCGCGCAAGCCGAGTCCAATGCCCTCGTTCAACTCGAAGCCTGGATGAAAAAATCCGGCCTCGTTTCGAGCGGCGAACCTCTCTTCGGCTACTTCGACCCGCCTTGGACGCCGTCTTTCCTCCGCCGCAACGAAGTCATGCTGCGCGTAGATGAGTAGAAGTCGGAAAGACGCGAATCCAAGCGAATCGAAAAAATGGGGCAGGGTCGCCTCTCAATCGTTGTAGGCGCTCTCGCCGTGCTCGGAGATGTCGAGGCCGGTATCCTCCTCCTCGCGCGAGACCCGCAGCGGCGTGATCAAGCCGACCACCCACAAGATCAACAAAGTGGCCACGCCCGAAAAAAGAATCGTGAAGCCGACGCCGATCAATTGATTCAAAAACTGCCCTGTGCTTCCCGCCAAGGAAACAACCGCCCCGTTGCGGGTGAAGGTCGTGGCGATCGCGGGATTCACTGCCGCATCCGCCAGAAAGCCGAGAAAAAGAATCCCCACCGTGCTCCCCATGCAATGGACGCCAAACACATCGAGCGAGTCGTCGTATTTGAGCGCGCGCTTGAGTTTGGAAACCGCGAAGTAGCACGCCGTGCCGCCCGC
>CAWUMN010000032.1:0-12239 GCA_963923595.1 uncultured bacterium | reverse complement strand
TGAACAAGTCGAGCCCCAGCCGCGCCGCCACGGCGAATCCGAGGCAGGCGACGCCGAACGGCGCGAGGTTCAGCGCGAAGCCGATGATCGTCATGCACACTTCGAACATCCCTTCGAAAAATCCCTTCAGGATGGCTGTCTTTTCAGGTTTCGCGACAGCCATCGCCACGCCGACAAACAGACTGAAGACCATCAGCGCGAGCAAGCCACCGCCGGAGTTTTCAGGGTTGAAGGCGTTCACGGCCTCGGTGAGCGGATTTTCGGGAATGAAATTCAGAAGCGTCGTGGAAACCGACTGGGAGCGGCTCCCGTGCTCGATGCTTTTCTCCGAGGCGCCGCCGTAGGAGGCAATGAGGGCTTCGCGTTTTTCCTCCGGCAGGGAGTGGCCGGGTTCGAGAAGGTTCATGAGCCCAAGCGCAATGCCGACTCCGGCGGCGGAGAGAAAAATCGTCGCAACCAGCGTGCGCATGCCGATTCGGCCTAGGGTGCGGATGTCTCCCATTTCAAGGGTCCCGAGCACGATCGCCGAGAGGATCAGCGGAACGACGACCATGAAAATGATCCTTAAAAAAATCCGGCCAGCTGGTTGGATCACTTGATCGATCCACCAGTTGAGCGAGGGGTGCGCGGCTTCTGGCAGGAGGGCTCCGGCGGCGAGTCCCAAGGCCAATCCCAGAATAAGACCGGCCAGAATGCGCGCGGCTTGGGAGCGGGAATCCGCGCCGGCGGACATCGTCAGCGGGAGAGGTCGCCCTGGTTGAGGAGTTTGAATCCTTCGCCCATCAAGACGGACGAGGCGCACTCGATGTCGTCGAGGTGGATCGCGAGAAGGGCGCGACCGCGCGGGCGAACCAGAAGCGGGTAGCTGAAGTGGACATTCACCTCGGCCATGAGCAGCGCGGCAAGCACGCCGGAAAGTTCGGCGGGTCCATCGGGGAGTTCCACGACCATCAATTCGCACTCGCTGTGCGGAATGTCGTGTTCGCGGAAAATCTCCGCTGTGCGGTCGGGATCGCTCACAATCATGCGGCTGATGGCGGTCTCCGAGGATTCGGAAATGCTGAGGGCGAGAACGACGATGTTGTTTTCATCCAGAAGCCGGACGAGTTCGAGCAAGGCGCCGACCTTGTTTTGGAGAAAAACGGAAAACTGCCTCACCTGGGGGGAGTTCAACTTCTCGGTCGTGGCGGGCGTCATAGGAATTACTTGTAGGAATATACCACGCAGGTCTCGGCCTTGTCACCCTCGGTCAAATCGAGTCGCAAGTAGTATCGGCCGCTGCGCGTGGCGGAGATTCCGGCCGTGACGGAGTTCGCTCCTTCGATTTCCTCGGCGGCTGCCGGGTTGCCTTGGGGGTCGAACAACGAAATCCGGACCCGCGAGCCGGGAGCAGGGTGGGCGGCGGAGAAGGAATATTGGTTTTTGGCGAAAAGGTGGACTGCGATGACAACGGGTTTGTTTTTTTCGAGCATACCCCGCCAAAAGCCATCGCGCAGAATGTAGCCTTGCCTCTTGTTAAGGGCGGCGGCTTCGAGAGCGCGGCTTCTCGCGGAGGCATCGGCTTGATTCCAGTCCAGGGGGGCCGGCTTGGTTTGAGGTTGGGCGGGTTCTTGGGCTGCGGCGGGGCCGATGGCGAGGACCAAGGATACAATAAAAAAGGCGCGCCTCATGGTTTCAGGGGAGGTTCGGCGGAGACGTTGAGCAGGGCCGCCATGGTCGCAGCGATCTCCCGAAGCGACTCGTCGGACAAGGTCGTGTCCAGTGTCATGCGGGGTTGAAGGGACTCAAGGCGGGCGGCGAAATTTTGGGCGAGCGGATGGGCGCGGGATTTCTCGGGCATGCAGCTAAGGCGCTCCCGGAGATGCTGGAGGATGGTGGGTTGGACGAGGAGTTCTGAGGCAGCGGGGTTGGGATTTTGGATGAGAAGGCTGGAGGCGATTTCCATTTGCCGGACCCACGATCCGATCATGAGAAAAACCAGAAGGTCGTAGTCGTTCTGCTCCTGCATCGAGAGGCGGATGTCGTTTTGCATGGCGTCCAATTCCTCGCGCAATGTCCGCCAATCGCCCTTGTCCGCGAGGTCGGAAATGTTCTGACCGCGAGCGATGACATTTTGGCTGACATTGAGTTTTTTTGCGAGGTTGAGGATGTCGCGGCCGAGATTTTTAGTGGCTTGGCCGTCCTGCGCCTCGATGGCAACATGGCAGTCGGCGAGAAGCACGCCGACTTGGAGTGCGAGATGCTCGCGTTGCGGAGTGGTGACGGGCACGGACGGGCGGAGGAGTTTGCTCCAGTTCGGCTCAAACTGTTTGTCCACCGCTGCAAAAAATTCGCCCGACGAAGGGAGCGTGACGGTTTCCATGAACATGGCGGAACTCATTTCGTCGGCCTCGAGTTTCGGGAGTTCGGCCCGACCAGTGGCGAGGCAAAACGCCAGAACGGCAATGGCGATGGAAATGCGAATACTCACAGATAAAAGTTAAACTCTGGATGAGTGGATTTCAAAGTGCGAAAGCCGCCCCCCGGAGGGGAGTGCGCTGCGAGGTGGCGTGCGGGTGGATTTTCACGAGGTGGCTGGCAAATGGCGTGCGGCCCCATAACGGGAAAACCTCGGTTTGCAGGCCGCGATCCTCGAAACCTCCGACGATTTCCTCCTGCGTGGGGAAATTAATTTCGCCTCCGCGAATCCAGCCAGTCGAGCGGGTCCACCATTCCTCGAGAAGAGTCGCTGCGTAGCGCCATCCGGTTCCTCGCAGCGCGGTGCGGATCAGCACGAGCGAGCCCTGCTCGGCGGCCTCGGCGAGTCGCTGGAGCATCCGTTGCTGGTCGTTCGGCGAGAAATAGTGCAGGACATCGAACATGCAGACGGTGGATCCCTCCGGAATCGTGGTCGAGAGCGCGTCGCACACCTCGAAGCCGGCATCTTCGAAGGCGTAGTAGCGCACCGCCTCCTTGCCGAGATTGATCTTCCAAGCGGAAATATCCGTGCCGCGATAGCGCAGGGTGATACCGGCGGCGCGCATGGAAATCCCGAGCAAGCCCAACCCGCATCCAATATCGACCACCGGTTGGTGTCGTTGGACGATTTCGCGGCGGGCGAGAGGAAAGACGGGATCCCAGGCAATCTTGCCGCTCACATACCCGCGCAACCAGCGAGAGCGGCCGTAAGCCCGGGAAATGTCACGGATCGAATCGTCCTCCGGCATTCCTCAAAGTCCCGATTGCAAAGCCGCCCGGATTCTAGCCGCGACGCCGTTTTCGGTTCCTACGGGAATCGTTTGGGATTCGGAGCGCGCCGTCGCAGCGGCGGCGAGTCCGGCTGCCTGCCCGATCGCCCAGGCAGTTCCGATCACACGCAGGGCGCCTTGGGCCACATACGCGGAAGAAATGCACCGCCCGGCCAAGAGAAGATTTCCAATATCTTTTGAAATAAGAGATCGCAGCGGCACGGAGCAAGTTTTCGACCTGCTGGGATCGAGTGTCACCGAGCCCAAAAGCGACGGGTCTGCGAGTTGGGGCCAGCCTGATAGGCAGACGGCATCTTCGAAATGGGGGCAGGATCTCAGGTCCTCCTCGGTCAACCGGTATCGACCGGTCACGCGGCGGCTTTCGCGTTCGCACGCCTGCGCAGGAACAACGGCGACCTCGCATTTTTCAAAGCCCGGTGTTCCCGAGCGCAAAAACCCGCCAAGTTCCAACGCGAGATTCCCGCTCAAAATCTGGAAGCGGATCAGCGAGTCGGGATTCAACGCGCTGAAGTGATCACCCTCCGCGTCGAGTCCCACGCAGGCGTCGGGGTTTTCGTCCATCTGCACAAGGCGTATCACGGCGAGCCCGATTTGAGGGGAGAGCACGCCTTGGCGAATTCCCTCCACGAGGCGCTCGGAGAAGATTCGGCGTCCATCCTCGTCGAGGGCGTCGGCGTCTTGGTTGCGGATTGAAAAAATAAACGCCTGCCTGCGCCGCGAGCAGGACTCGGTGCCTTCGAAGTCCGCCCCCGCGAGGAACGCCAACTCCGCCTCGCGAGTGGAATCCACAAAAGCCCGCGCGCGGACCGGTTCCGTGCGGCCCTCGAATCCCACGCTCTCGATGCGCGACTCGGTCGCCTCCACGGAGGCCAGCGCGGTATTTAGGGCCAATGTCAGATTTTTTTCCCGCTGGCAAATATCCAAGCACAGTGCCGCGTATTGGACTGGCGATTGGAAAAGCATGTCGAAGGGCCCCACGCGCCGGGGACCTCGTGCGGCGTCGGAGGTCAACAGGCGTTCCGCGATTTCAAGCGCGAGGCCGCCATTCGCGGGACGCGGGATCATATCTTGGCTTACGACGTAGAGGCCGCAGAGGCTGTGGACAAAAGTGTTCAAAGAGAATCCCCCGATCGTCTCCGCGCTGCTGAAAAGCAGGGTCTTGGCCCCGCCGCGGGCGGAGGCGATGGCGGCGGCGAATCCGGCCGGGCCGGTGCCATCGATGATCACATCGTATTCGGATTCGATTTGAGAGGGGTCGGTGGTTTCCAAGAGTCTTAGGAGGTTGTTCTGGTGATGGGCGCGGAGTTTGATCAATCTCGCCCGGAATGGCAAACCGAGTTCTCCCTCTCCACGGGTCTTCGCCGCTGTCGGTTGACAGCTCCTTGGCACCTGCTGCGGGTGGCTCCGGATGGTTCGGTCAGCAACGCGCGTTTCTCTCGTTTTACCGCCGTTGCCTCGCCTTCAATGCATGGCTGCTTATGCGCAAAAGGCCTTCCGACCGCGAGGCGGATGTCGCCGAGGTCCGAGCTCGCCTTTCCACACACTGCAGGATGTATTTTTCCGACCTCGCCGCACGGAATCTCGTTCATTGCGAATTCGAGGGTTTTGAGGATGCGGCCGCTTGGAAAGGTTCCATCATCTGTGCGAACCACCCCTCTATCCTCGATGCCATTTGTTTTTTTTGGAAAATCCAGGGGCTCGGCTGCGTGGTCGGCATGAGGCCTTGGGCTAATCCGCTTCTCTCTTTTCCAGCGCGAAACGCGGAATTCGTCCCGCGAGATCCGGCCCTCCGCATGCTCAAGGAATGCCGCCAGCGACTTCAGCGCGGCGAGAACATCCTGCTCTTTCCGGAGGGAACCCGCACCACGCGCGGGGCGCTGAATCCCTTCCACGACGGGCCCGCGCTGCTTTCCGTCAAGGCCCGCGCGCCGATCCGCACGGTTTTCATCGAGACCAACTCGCTCTTTCTAGGGAAGGGCTATTCGTTTTTCAAACCCACCACCGAGCCGATCGTTTTCCGCTTCTCGGTCGGCGAGGTTTTCCAGCCCGCCGCTGGCGAATCGGCACACGATCTCTCGCGCCGCTTGGACGGCTACTATCGCGATCGCCTCGGCCGCGACGGGGACAGGATTTTCCGGCTTCGCGACGTGGCGCATCCATGAAACGCGACAGCTTCGCGCGAGCCCTTCTCGGCTGGATGCTGGTATTCCCCGGCGTGGTGCGAAACAGCCAGTGGTTCGGCCCGGTGGAAAAAAACTTCGCGGCCTCCGGCAACCAAGTGCGCCTGACGATCGACGACGGTCCCGATCCCCGGCAGACCCCGCAAATCCTCGATCTTCTGGCCCGCGAGGGAGTGCGCGCCGAGTTTTATGTGATCGGAAAAAAAGCCGCCGCCCATCCCGCGCTCTGCCGCCGGATGCGCGACGAGGGGCATAGGGTGGAAAACCACACTTTCTCGCATTCCTCCGCCTCGTTCTGGGCCGCCGGTCCCGCACGCGCCCGACGCGAGATCGCCCGATGCTCTGATGCCATCCGCCAAGCGGTCGGCACCGCCCCGACCCGCTTTCGCGCCCCGGTCGGAATGGCCAATCCGTTCGTGCACCTCGCTGCGCACGCCGCCGGCTTGCAACTTGCCGGTTGGTCGGCCTCCGGAAATGACGGTGTGCCGCACGACCCTGCACGCGTCATCACAAAAATCACTGCCGCCCTCCACCCCGGGGCCATCATTCTTATGCATGAAAGCCACCTCCCCGGCATGCGTGAGGGACAGCGGGCTTGCACACTCGAATCCGTTCTCGCTAGCGTCCACCGTCATGGTTTTTCCTTCGTCCTCGACCCGGCTTGAGCGCCGATTTCTCCCCTTGAAATGAGCGCAGCCGAGCCAGTCTCCATAGAAACCCTCCGCGCCCTCCTTGCGGAAAATGTCATGCTGAAAACCGATCCTGCCAACATCAGCAAGGACACGCCCCTTTTCGGAGCCGAAGGCATCGGGCTCGATTCTCTCGACGCCCTCCAAATCATCATCGCTGTGGAGAAAAAATACGGCATCGCGATTGGCGACGCGACCACCGCCCGCGACGCTCTCCAAAGTCTCGGAGTCCTCCGCGATTGGATCACCACTCGGCTGGCCAGCTGAACGATTTCCCATGGCTGCACCGCGCGACTACCGCGCCGCCAAGTTTTACAAAACCTTCTACCGGCCTGGCGGGTTCGAGCTGGGTATTTGGGGGCGGCGCCGATTCGGGAGGAGTTTCAGTTACTTCATCGCCCGCCTCCTCGGCCTGGGCTACGCGCTCACCCATCCGCGTGTCATCCGCGACATCCGCGCGAACATTGCCCTGCTCGATCCGGCGAAGGCCACGCGGAAAAACGCGCTGGGGCTTTGCATGCAGCAGGCGCTGAATTTCCGCGAATATACGGAACTCGGCTCCTGCGAGCCCTCCGAGGTTCTTGCCATGGTGGGAAACAAATCCGGCATCGAGCACATCGAGAACGCGCGTCGTTACGGGAAGGGTTGTCTTTTTGTCACCGGACACCTCGGCTTTTTCGAGCTCGGCGGGCTTGTGATGTCTCAGATGGGCTATCCGATCACCGCGCTCACCCTGCCGGAGCCGACTTCGGAGTTGACCGACTGGCGCGCCCAATTCCGCAAGCGCTGGGGCGTTGAAACTGTTGTCGTGGGCGGGGACGCCTTCTCGGCTGTGGAGATCACGCGCTATCTCCGAAACGGCACGATGGTCGCGCTTCTGTGCGACAGGCCATTCGATACGAACACTGTGATGGTCGATCTGCCCCACGGGAGGATTCCGTTTTCCACCTCGCCGGTTTTGTTGTCGCTTCTCTCCGGCGCGCCGCTTCTGGCGGTTTCGATCACACGCCAGCCAGACGGGAAATTCGAGATTCTCGCAGATCCGCCGATGTTTCCCGAGTGGCTTCCCGAGGGGCGCGAGGCGACGCTGGCCCATTTCACGCGCAAGCTCGCGCAGGACCACCTCGTTCCCATGTTCGCGCGCCATCCCGACCAGTGGCACCACTTCTCCCGACTCGAAAAATGAAAACTCCACTGACTCCGCACGGCCCGGGATTTAGGTTCCTTGATGAATTTTTCATGGAGGGCGAATCTGGAGCCGGGCGCTGGCACCTCGATCCCGGCCTGCCGTTTTTCAAGGACCACTTTCCCGGCGATCCGCTGGTTCCCGCCGCGCTGTTGATGGAATCCGCCGCGCAGGCTTGCGGGGCATTTTGGATGAATGCCGCCGCAGGGGCCGAAGAAACTCCGCTCTTCGTGGCCTCGGTCGATGCGATGCGAGTCCTCGCCGCAGCGCGGCCCGGCGAAACCCTCGACATCCGCGTGAAGCTCGTGCGCGAGCTTGGGCCGCTGGCTCAGTTCGAGTTCGAAACCACCTCCGGCGACCGCGCCGTGGCGCGCGGTCGGATCACGCTGAGCCGCCAACTCGCTTCCCCAAATTGAAAATTCCCCAGCGCGCCGATCGCCGGTAGTTTTTCCGCCGTGGAATCGTCGAACGAAGTCGTTGTCACCGGCTGGGGATGTGTTTCGCCGCTCGGCGCAAACACGGCCTCCACCTGGTCGCGCCTCGTCGCCGGCGAGGGGGTCCGAAGCCCGATCTCGTGCATTCCCGTGGAGGGTTGTCGCGTGGTCGAGGGTGCCGAAGCCGTTTTGCCGGATCTCGATTGGCTTCCAAAAAAATCCGTCGCGCGACTGAGCCGCGCCGCCCGCTTGGCCCTGCCGGCCGCGCGCGAGGCGATGGCGGACGCCGGGATTCTCGATTCCAACGGCCGCTCGGTGTTTCCCCGCTTGGAAATGTCGCTCAGCACGACGGCGAACGGGATGGAACTCGGGGAGAATTTCCTGAAAGGCGTTTGGGCGGGGAGTTCTCGCCATCAAACCTCCCGCGTCTCGCGCTATCCCGCCCAACAACAGGTCGCCGATCTTCAGCAAAACCTCGGCTTCACCGGTCCCGCGATGGTCGTGTCGAATGCCTGTGCGAGCGGCGCGAACGCGATCGGGCACGCCGCCGATCTCATCCGGGGAGGATTTGCCGACATCGTGCTCGCGGGAGGTTTTGAGGCGCTCTGCGAACTCGTCTACTGCGGGTTCGACTGTCTCCAGGCGCTTGATCCCGACCAATGCCGCCCATTCGACGCAAGCCGTCGCGGTCTCATGCTTGGCGAGGGCGCGGCGTTTCTCGTGATCGAAAGCGCCGCCCACGCCGCCGCGCGCGGAGTGAAGCCCAAGGGGCGCATTCTGGGATACGGCCACACGACTGATACGCACCACATCACGCAACCCGACCCGACCGGGGCGCCGCTCGAGACCTGCATTCGCCGAGCGCTCGAGCAGGCGGTGCTGCAGCCCGCCGACATCGGCCACATCAACGCCCACGGCACCGGCACGCCATTCAACGACAGCGCCGAGGCGGCCGCCTTCGCGCGGGTTTTTTCGGGAAATCCCCCGCCGCGGCTTGTTTCGACCAAAGCCGCCATCGGTCACACCCTCGGCGCCGCCGGCACACTTGAGGCTGTCTTTTCCCTCCTCGCTCTGGAAACCCGCCGCATCCCACCGCAAATCCACACATCCGAACCGATTCCCGAAGTCGCGGGATGGCTCGCGCGGCCCGGCGAGGTTTTGGAAAAACCCGTCGTTCTGAGCGTGAATCTTGGCTTTGGCGGATCAAATGCCGCCCTGCTCCTCGCCGCCGCATGAGGGAACCTGTTTCCATTTTGGCCGTTGGCGTTTCCTGCCCGGGGGGAACTGACCCCGCCGCGCTGGAGGTGGATTGGCCGACTCGTCGCATTCCCCAGGTCACGAATCCAGCCATCTCGCGAGAGGTGGCCACGATCGACCTGGCCGTCGAGCCATTCAACCGCTGGCGCATGCGCCCAAGGCTCCGCCGGGCTAGTCCGCTCTCGCACCACCTCATCGAGGCGGTCGCCCAAATCCTCGAGGCCCGCCCGGATGTCGACCCCTCCCGCGTGGGTCTCGTCGGCTCGTTTTTCATCGGCTGTCTCGTCTACTCCGTTCGTTTCTACAAGGGCCTCTCCACCGATGGACGCCGCTTCGCGAGCCCGATTCTCTTTCCCGAGACGGTCGTGAACACCCCGCTCAGCCATGTGGTGTCCGAACTCAAAATCGGGGGTCCTGTCTATTCGCAAACGGGCGACACCTCGTGCTGGAGCACGGCCCTGCGCACCGCCGCGCTGTGGCTGGCCAATGGCAATGTCGAGCATGTGATCGTCGTGGGGGGCGAGGAATTCGATCCCGTGTTTCTCGATGTGATGCATGCCGCCCGGTGGTTCCAATGCCGTCCTGAACCCGCTATCGCCGAAGGGGCCGGCGCGGTTCTTCTCGGAAAAAAATCGGACGACGCCCTCGCACACATCCACCGGATTGCCGACGGGTTCGCATTCCGCACCCGAGCCCAGGCCGCCGCGGCAGCGCAAAATCTCGTCGGTGAATTCGATCGCGCGATTCCATTTGCGGACACGGCGACCAACTGGACGCGTCCGGTTGTCGAGAAGTCGCTGGCAGGCCGGGCTGTTTCAAAAAGTTGCCGCGCGCCGCGATTCGAGGCGTTCACGGCGACTTGCGCGTGGAACACCATCCGCGCCGTCCGCGCGGCGGAGCCCCGGTTGGTCGTTCCGTTCTGGGGACTTTCCCAGCAAATGGGCGGGATCGAAATTTCCCGCTGAAATCAGAAAACCGAGTCGCCAACCATGGTGCTCGATCCATTGGCGAAGAAGACCGGCGCGGGCGGCGCCCAGGCCATCGCGCGGGCGGCATCGTTGAAGATGTGGTCGGTCTTGCTGCCGAGCTGGACGAGGATGACCTCGCGTCCGTTCAGCTTGCCGCTGGAGATGAGGCAACGCCCGGCGGCATTGGTGTAGCCCGTCTTCATGCCATTGAATGCGGGCGAGCGGGCGAGGAGGAAATTCGTCGCCTCCAGCACGGAGACGCGTCCGCTGTTGTGGCGGAAGCGGCACTCGCGCTCGAGCATGAACTCGCGGAGAACCGGGCAGCGGTAGGCGTAAAAAGCGACACGCGCCATGTCGCGGGCGGTGGAATATTGCTCGGCGGGGAGGCCGTTGCTGTTGGCGAAGTGCGAGGAATTGGCGCCGATGGCGTGTGCGACGGCGTTCATCTTCCCGGCGAAGGCGGATTCCGATCCGCTGTGATCGCGGGCGAGCGCGGCGCAGGCGTCGTTCATGCTTTTCACCATCACCGCCTCGAGGAGTTGGCGGCGAGGGTAGCGTTCGCCCACCTTGAGGTTCAGCTTGGTTGGTTCCGCACGCGTCTCCGGCGCGGCGATCGTCACGATCTCGTCGAGGTTTCCGGCACGGGCGACAATCAAGGCGGTGAGGAGTTTTTGCGTGCTGGCGACCGGGCGGCGGGCATCGGCGTTTTTTTGGAAGAGGACCTTTCCGGTGCGCGCGTCGATGAGGATCGCGGACTTTGCGAGGATTTCGGGGGCGTTTCCGGGCCAAACCTCGGGCGCGCCGTCGGGAGCCTCGGCGATCGGCGGAGGAACGGCCGCCGCCGGGCGGGATGGAGTGGCGGGGGTTGTGGAGCAGGCGGCGGCGAGCACCGCGAACATCGAAACGGAAAGCAACCGGGCAAGTCTCATGCGCGCCACGGAAATCGAAAACCCCGCGCGCGGCAACGCGATTTTCAGCGGCGAGCCCAGCGAAGTTTCGCCGAGGTGGCGCGGGGATTGGCACGGCATTCCTCGGAGCCGGCGCGGACCACATCGCGGGCGATCGCGGAATAAACGCCTTCGCGGTGGCCGGCTTGGAAGGCTTTCTTCACGCGGCGGTCCTCGCCGGAGTGGAACGAAAGAACCGCCACCCGCCCGCCGGGCTTGAGGCAAAAGGGTAGGGCGCGCAGGAGCGCATCGAGCGCCGCGAATTCCTCGTTCACCTCGATGCGGACGGCTTGGAACACGCGCGTGATGGATTTTTTCACCTCGTCTTCCGGGCGGCCGGAAAGGGCCGCGCGGATCGTGTCGGCGAACTCAATGGTGGAGGAAAAAATCCGCCCTGCGAGTGCGGCGGCGAGGATTTGCGCATGGGGTTCGTCGGAATTGTCGCGGAGGATTTCGGCGAAGTCCTCCGGCCCGGTGCGCTCGAGCCACGTCGAGGCGGGCATCCCCTTTGCGGGGTTCATTCGCATGTCGAGAGGACCGGCGTGCTTGCTGGTGAAGCCACGGTCGGGATTGTCGAGTTGCATCGAGGAAACGCCGAGGTCGGCGAGGATCACCTCCGCGCCATCGGCTCCGATCGAGGCCAGGGCGGCTTGGATTCCGGCGAAGTTCGATTTTCTCGCGGTGAAAACATCCCCGCCGAAGCCCTCCGCGCGCAGCATCGCCTCGGTCCGGGGAAGCTCGATCGGATCGGCGTCCAGCCCGAGGAGTCGTCCGCCGGGCGCGATGCGCCGGAGAATTTCGCGTGAGTGGCCGCCGTGGCCGAGGGTGCAATCGACGGCGGTCTCGCCCGGCTTCGGGTCGAGCACGGCGAGGATTTCGCCAACCATGATCGGCACATGCGAGCCGGCGGGAGTTTTTCCGGAGGCGAGAACCTTGGCGACCGTCTCGGGGTATTTCGCGGGATCGAGTTCCTTGTATTTTTCAGAAAAGCGCCGTGGGTATTTTCCCGAATAGCGCGGGCGGCGGCGATGCGGAGTCGGCTCGCTCAAAGCTCGTTGTATTTGCGGTTCGACCCGCGGGCCTTCGTCACCGGATAGCGTTCCTCGTTGCGGGCGAGCTTCGCGCGCATCGCAGCGGCGAGGTCGACCCCGCAATTGTCGGCCATCTCGAAAAGAAGGATCGCCACATCGGCCATCTCGGAGGCGATTTCATCGTGCCGCTCGGCCACGCGAAGCCGCGACTGGGCTTCATCCTGCCACACAAAATGCTGGAGCAATTCCCCCGCCTCGGCCGCGATGGCGACCGCCATTTCTTTTGGGCCGTGAAACTG
>CAWUMN010000031.1:0-12350 GCA_963923595.1 uncultured bacterium | reverse complement strand
ACCCGATGCCGGAGGTGCCCTCGGAAACCTTCCCCGCGCTGGACTCCCTGCCTTACATCAGGGCGAGGTTTTTCCAGCGTGTGCCCGGGCTCGATGTCCAAACCGACCGTGAAACGGCCATGAAGCGGTTGTCGGGAATCCACCGCGCGGCACTTGATGAATCGGGCTTCGTGGGAATGCCGCTGGCTAAGGCCGTTCAGGTCCACGGAAACTCAGTGGCCATAGTTTCCAGCACAGATGCTTTTCCAGCGCCCGACTGTGATGCACTGGTCACGCGTGAACGCCGCCTCTGCCTCGGAATCTATGTCGCGGACTGCGCTGCGGTTTTCATCGCCGACAAACTCGGCCGCGGCATTGCCCTCGCCCACTCGGGCCGCAAGGGCACAGAACTCGACATCACCACGCGCGCCATCGAAACTCTCTGCTCAGAAACCGGCGCCCGCCCGGACGATCTGGTTGTGCAAATTTCCCCCTGCATCCGCCCGCCGCATTACGAGGTCGACTTCGCCGCCGAAATCCGCCGCCAGGCCGCCGAGGCTGGTGTGATCCAGATCCATGACTGCCTCCGCTGCACCGCCTCCGACCCCGCCACCTATTATTCCTACCGCCGGGAATCCGGCAAAACAGGACGCCTCCTCGCCGTCATGGCGATGGTTTAAAGCGCGTCTGCCGTCTTGCCACACACCGCACGACGACTAATCTCTCGCTTCCGACATATGAGCAAGACGCTACTCGACAAGGTGTGGGAGGCACACACCGTTCGCACCCTTCCCAACGGGGCCACCCAACTCCTCATCGGCACACACCTCATCCATGAGGTCACCAGCCCGCAGGCTTTTGGCATGCTCCGCGACCTCGGTCTCAAGGTTCTCTACCCCCACCGCACCTTCGCCACCGTGGACCACATCGTGCCGACCGACGAACGGGTCGAACCCTTCAGTGACGACCTCGCCGACGCCATGATCAAGGCGCTCCGAAAGAATTGCGCGGATAACGGCATCACCTTTTTCGACCTTCCCACCGGCAAGCAAGGCATCGTTCACATCGTCGGCCCCGAGCAAGGCATCACCCAACCCGGCACCACGATCGCCTGTGGCGACTCTCACACTTCCACCCACGGCGCATTCGGCGCGATCGCCTTCGGCATCGGCACGAGCCAAGTCCGCGATGTGCTCGCCACCCAAACCATGGCGCTCCACAAACCCAAGGTTCGCCGCGTGGAGGTGAATGGAAAACTCGCCCCGGGCGTTTACGCGAAAGATGTGATTCTCCACATCATCCGGAAGCTCGGAGTCAACGGCGGCCTCGGCTACGCCTACGAATTCGCGGGTTCCACCTTCGACGCCTTCACACAGGAGGAGCGCATGACCGTTTGCAACATGTCGATCGAGGGCGGCGCGCGCGTCGGGTATGTGAACCCCGACAACACCACTTTCGAATACCTCAAAGGCCGCCCCTACTCGCCGAAAGGGGCGGAGTGGGATGCCGCCGTCGCCCGCTGGAAGGCGATCGCCTCGGATGCGGATGCGAAATACGATGATGTCGTCACCTACAACGCCGCCGAGATCGCTCCGACCGTCACCTGGGGCATCAATCCAGGTCAGGCTATTTTCATTCACGAGAATGTCCCCTTCGCCAACGAGGTCCCGGAAAAAGACCGCGCCACCGCCGAGGAGGCCCTAGCGCACATGCACCTCAAGGCCGGCGCTCCGATCAAGGGCACCAAAGTCGATGTCGCCTTCCTCGGAAGCTGCACGAATGGCCGCCTCAGCGACCTGCAGGAAGTCGCCCGCCACATCAAGGGCCGCAAAGTCCGCAATGGCGTGAAAGCCATCGTCGTGCCGGGCTCGCAAGGCGTCGCCACCGTCGCCGAAAGCATGGGGCTCGCAGAGATTTTCCGCGACGCCGGCTTCGAATGGCGCGGAGCAGGCTGCTCGATGTGCCTCGGCATGAACCCCGACAAACTCGTCGATGACCAGCTTTGTGCCAGCTCGAGCAACCGTAACTTCAAAGGTCGCCAAGGCAGCCCGACCGGACGCACCGTCCTCATGTCGCCGCTCATGGTCGCCGCCGCCGCTGTCACCGGCGAAATCGCCGATGCCCGCGAAGTCTTCGGCGTGAACTGAAAACCCATTTCGCATTTTAAAAATCATGGCTCTCGAAAAAATCACCCAAGTCGCCGGTCGTGGCGTTCATGTCCCCGGCGATGATCTCGACACCGACCGCATCATCCCGGCGCGCTTCATGAAGTGCATCACCTTCGACGGACTCGGCGAGTTCGCCTTCTATGACGCCCGCGCCTTCGCCAAGGCCGATGGACAAATCCATCCGCTAGACGACGCGCGCTTCCAAGGCGCCTCGATCCTGCTCTCCGGCTCGAACTTCGGCTGCGGCAGCTCGCGCGAGCACGCCCCTCAAGCGCTCTACCGCTTCGGCATCCGCGCCATCGTCGCCGAGAGCTTCGCCGAGATTTTCTTCGGCAACTCGATTACGCTCGGCATGCCGTGCGTCGTCGCCTCGGGCGATGACATCCGCGCCATCGCAAAGCTTATCGAGTCCGATCCCGCCGCCGTCCTCACGCTGGATTTGACCGAGAAAAAAATCTCCATCGCCGACACCGATTTTTCCGTCACCATTGCCGCTCACGCCCACGAGGCATTGGTCAGCGGAAAATGGGACGCTATCGCCGATCTCCTGGAAGGCCTCGACGCCGTTAAAACGCGCGCCAACGCCCTCCCCTACATGGCCGCTTGAAAATCCCCGACCCGTCGCGAAAGCGGCGAGAGTGGTGCGCGATACTGGGTTCGAACCAGTGACTTCTTGCGTGTGAAGCAAGCGCTCTACCGCTGAGCTAATCGCGCGTTGTAGAAAACAAGGCCGTGAATAAAGCAAACCATAGCGCCATGGGCAATGACGAAGGTTTCCCCACCAAGGGCATTTCTATTCCCGGAATTCGATTCCGGGTTTAGCACGGAGGGCGGCTCTGATGCGGTCCGTGGCGGCGTTCACTTCGTCGGCCGTGAGCGTGCGCTCGGGACTCCGGAATGCCAGCGAGACGGCGAGGGACTTTTTGTCGGCAGGGATTTTTTCTCCCTTGGGATCCGTGAAGAGGTCGAAAAGGCCAATCGATTCGAGGAGCGGTTCTTTGAGCGATTCGATGACGGAGCGGACCTCGCCGTAGGGAAGCGAAAGAGGTGCGGTAAAAGCGATGTCACGGGCCGAGCCGGGGAATTTGGCAAGCGGCGCGGTGGTTCGATCCTTGGAAGCAAGGGAACGCCAGGCGGCGAGGTCGAACTCGGCGGCGAGCACGGGCGCCGCGGCTCCGAGCTTGCGGGCCGCGCCGGGGTGGAGCTGGCCGAGGAGGCCGATTTTTTTGCCGTGGAGGAAAACCTCGGCTGCGGCTCCGAAGGGGCTCGGCGGATTGGGGAGCGGGGCGGTTTCGACACCGGCCAATTCGCGGACGGCGCCCAGAAAATCGAAGACATCCCAGGAACGGATCGCGCCACCGCGCCAGTCGGCGGAAAAGCGGTCACCCGTCGCCACCAGAGCCAGACGAGGAAATTCCCCGGCGGGACTGAACACGCGGCCGACCTCGAATAGCGGGATGGATTTCGAGCCTTGGTCGAGGTTGCGGATGATGGCCGCAAACAAGCCCGGAAGAAGGCTGTTGCGAAGCTGGGATTGGTCGTCGCCGAAGGGATTTTTCAGCGCCACGGATTCCCCGAAATCGGCGGCATCGGCATTGGAAACCAGGGTGCTCGTGCGGGCCTCATGGAAACCCATCCCCGCAAGTTTGCGGCGGATGTCCATGGCGAAATCGTAGGCTGCGTCGGCGTCGGAACCGGCAGCGAATAGGCCCTCGGCGCGAGAGGGAATTTTTTCAATTCCAAGGACCCGGGCGACTTCCTCGATGAGGTCGGCCTCGCGCTGGATTTCGCGGCGGTAGCCGGGGACTTCCCATTGTCCGCCGAGATCAACCAGGCCGACCCGAGCCAGCGCGGCGTGGATTTCATCATCGGAAATTTCGAGGCCGAGGAGCGAACGGACGCGGTCGGCACGGAGAGCGATTTTGTTGCGAGCCGGAAGCTCACCGGCGACCTCGATGGTTTCCGAGGCGGTGCCGCCCGCGAGTTGGAGAATCAATTCCACAGCCCGGGCCGAGGAGGTGGCAACGCCCTCGGGATCGACGCCACGCTCGAAGCGGTAGCTGGAATCGCTGAAAAGGCCGAGCGAGCGCGAGGCGCGGCGGACGCGCGAGGGTTCGAAAAACGCGCTTTCGAGAAGGATGTCGGTGGTCGACTCCGTGACCCCGCTCCCCTCTCCTCCCATGACTCCGGCGAGGGCGATGGGGCCGTTGTTGTCGGCGATGACCAGCGATCCGGCGGGGAGTTTGTAATTCTTGCCGTCGAGGGCGTGGAAATCCTCGCCTTCCGAGGCGGCGCGAACGCGGATATCGCCCGAGATTTTGGCGGCGTCGAAGGCGTGGAGCGGTTGGCCGAGTTCGAAAAGAACATAGTTCGTCACATCGACCACATTGTTGATCGAGCGGAGGCCGACGGCGGCCAGGCGGTCGACCAGCCATTTCGGGCTCGGGCCGACTTTGACGCCGGAGATTTTGCGGAGGGTGTAGAAAGTGGAACCGGACTGATCTGATAGCAGGCGGGACGCCTGCTCTACATGACTTGGGAGCTTGGGGGTGGGATTTTTGATGGCCGCGCCGGTGAAGACCGCGATTTCGCGCGCGACGCCGAGGTGGCTGAGCCAGTCGGCGCGGTTTGGGGTGATCTCGAGTTCGAGAATGGTTTCGGTCGGGAAAAGCTCCGTAAGCGGAGTTCCGACAACGGACTCGGGAGGCAGGATCAAAAGGCCCTGGGCGTCCTCGGCGAGGCGGAGTTCCTTCGCGCTGCACATCATGCCCTCGCTCTCGACGCCACGGAGCTTGCCGGGCTTGATTTTGAAATCACCGGGCAGGAGCGCGCCAGGCAGGGCCAACGGAACCTTGTCGCCGACCTTGTAGTTTTTCGCCCCGCAGACGATCTGGCGGGGATGCTCGGAGCCATCGTTCACCTTGCAAACGCTGAGCCGGTCGGCGTTCGGGTGCTGGACGGATTCGAGGATTTCAGCGACGACCACCTTGTCGATCGCAACGCCACGCTCGTGGATAGCAGCGACCTCAAGCCCCGCGCGGCGGAGGAGGGTTTCCAAATCGGACGCCGGGAGTTGGCAGTCCACAAAATCACGGAGCCAGTTGAGCGAGATTTTCACGGGTCAGAATTGTTTGAGGAAGCGGAGGTCGTTTTCCACGAGCATACGGATGTCGGGAATGCGCGAGAGGTTCATGGCGAGGCGCTCGAGGCCAAAGCCGAACGCGAAGCCGGAGACTTTCTCGGGATCGTAGGCGCGGTCACCGCGTTTTTTGCAAATCTCCTCGAAGACAGCGGGATCGACCATGCCGCAGCCGGCGAGTTCCATCCACTCCCCGCCCAGCGCGGCGGCGCGGATGTCGATCTCGTAGCTCGGCTCGGTGAACGGGAAAAAATGCGGGCGGAATTGAATCTCGGTGCCGGTGCCGAACAGCTCGCGGAAGAAAAACTCCAGCGTGCCCTTGAGATCGGCCAGCGAGACGCGCTCGGCGACATAGAGGCCCTCCATCTGGGTGAACTGGGCTAGGTGCGTGGCATCGACCTCGTCACGGCGATAGGCCGAACCGGGCGCGATGATGCGAACAGGCGGCGGCGTGTTTTCCATCACGCGGATCTGGACACTCGAAGTATGCGAGCGCAGGAGGCGGCCATCGGGCAGGTAAAAAGTATCCTGCTCGTTGCGGGCGGGATGGTCGGGCGGAGTATTGAGCGCGTCGAAGCAATGCCACTCGGTCTCGATGTCCGGTCCATCGGCGATCGCGAATCCCATCCGGCGGAAGCACCGCACGGCGCGGTCCATCAGTTGGGTGAGCGGGTGGAGGGTTCCCGGAGCGGGAAAAGTTCCGGGCAGTGTGAGATCGAGCGAGGCGACGGCCGCGGAATCGGCGGCTTCGAGAAGGCGCTTCTGCGATTCCTCGAGCGCGGAGGTGACAGCCGAGCGGAGGTCGTTCAGGAGTTTTCCGAATTTCGGACGGTCCTCCTTCGGGACATTGCGCATCCCCTCGCTGAGCGCGGTGATCGCGCCGCTTTTTCCGAGATATTTCAAACGCGCCGCCTCGAGCGACGCGGCATCGTTCGCGGCAGCGATCAGCGCCAAAGCCTCGGCGCGGAGTGAGTCAACTTGCTGTTCCATGGGATTTCTAAAATTTAACCACGGAGGGCACGGAGAACACAGAGGAGGAACCGCCGAAAAGGAGCGGGGAGTTTTCGCCCCGGCTCAACGACTCGAAGTCACATCGGGCGCGAAGGTTTTCTACCTCCGTGCCCTCTGTGTCCTCTGTGGTCAATCCTCAGGCCGCTTTTTTCGCTTCGAGAGCGGTGCGGACCTTGGCGATGATTTCGGCGAAGGTCGGCTCGTCCTTGACGGCGATGTCGGCGAGGACCTTGCGGTCGAGGCCGATATTAGCGGACTTGAGGCCCTCGATGAAGCGGCTGTAGGTGAGCCCGGCGGCACGCACGGCGGCGCTGAGACGGGTGATCCACAGGGCGCGGAAATTGCGTTTGCGGGTCTTCCGGTCGCGGTAGGCCCAGTATTTTCCCTTCATCTGGGCGTCCTTCGCGTAGCGGAAGAGTTTGGAACGGCGGCCACGGTATCCCTTGGACGCTGCGACGACGCGCTTACGACGGGCGCGGCTGGCTGGAGCATTCGTTGCTCTTGGCATGTTATCTAAACCCCGCATTTCGGCGGGGCCTCCTTGGAGCGGTTGTTCGTTTGGTTGTGATCCCTGGACTCACCGGCTCCAGTATCCCCGAAAATCTCCGGGGCAGTCCAAGGGATCGAGTTTCAGCGCAAGATCAGTGACTGAAAGGCAGGCAGGACTTGATGCGGTCCACATCGGTTTCGTGGACCACGACCGCCTTGGCCATGTGGCGTTTCTTGTTGGCGCTTTTGCTCGCCAGAAGGTGGCGCCGCGAGGCTTTGTTGCGAACAACTTTGCCGGTCGCGGTGACCTTGAAACGCTTGGCCACGGACTTGCGTGTTTTGCTTCGTGCTATGGGTTTTGGCATTGGAAAAGGGTGCGGACATTAGCAAGTGCGACATCGGTTGCAATGATGTTTTTCCGCACGCCCGATTTTTTTCAAAAAAGCGGCGGGGTTTGCGCGGGGGCGGACTTTTGTGGTTGGATGCTGTCTTATGAATCGTGTGGCCTATCTCGGACCGGAGGGGACATTCTCGGGAATCCTCGCCCGGGCGCGTTTCGGCGCGAAAGCCGACCTCGTCCCCTGCCCGGCGATTGACGGCGTTTTTGAGAGCGTGCTCTCCGGAGCAGCGCCGCTGGGGTTGGTGCCGGTCGAAAATTCCTCGGGTGGCACGGTGCACGACACGATTGATCTTTTGATCCGCCACGCGGGATCGGTTTTCATCACGCAGGAACTCTCGCTCGACATCCGCATCGCCCTGCTCGGCCACAAGGGCGCGGCGCCGAAGACTGTTTATTCGCACTTCACGCAAATCAAACACCACAGCGAGTGGTTGAAAAAACACCACCCGGCCGCGCGCTTGGTGCCGGTCGCCAGCACCACGACCGCCGCGGAGAAGGCCGCCGCCTCGAAATCCGCCGCTGCCCTCGCCTCCCCAGGCGCTGCCAAAATCTACGACCTCAAGGTTCTCGAAACGCCCGGACGCGGGAGCGAGGTCAATGTCACAAATTTCTTCACCATCGCACGGCAACCGGCGGGCGAAGCGGGCGCGGACCGCACCGCGTTTATCGCCGCCTTGAAGAACACCTGTGGAAGCCTGCACGCATTCCTCGGGCCGTTCGCAAGGCAGAAGGTCAGCCTCACCCGCATCGTCTCGCGGCCTGTTCCGGGACAACCGCAGACCTATGTTTTCTATATCGAGATCGAGGGCTCTCCCTCGACTCCAAATGTGCGGCGCGCGCTTGAACTCGCCGAGCGCCAAGCCCGCTCGCTCCAAAACCTCGGCAGCTTTCCGCTCGGGCGGAGATTCCGCTCCTGACTTGTCAAACCACCCACCCTTTGCAAAAAACCGCCATGATTCCGATCCTACGCAATCTCTCCGCCAGCCTGATTCTCGCCCTGCTCGCCGCCGCACCAGCCATCGCTCAGGAAGCGACGATCACTGTTAAGAAAAGCGATGCCATCAACATCGCGTTGAAATCCTTCGCCGGTGCGGATGGCGCCATGGCCGGCAAGATCGTTGGCACCGACCTCGACCTCTCGGGGATTTTCAGCATCGGCCTGCCCGAGCGCGCGACCTACAGCGTTGGCGGCACGGCGGCGGGTGGCTCTTTGCAAGGCAGCGTCACCGACAACCGCGGCAGCGTGGTCCTTCAAAAGACCTACTCGGGCAACCTCCGCCAATGCGCCCATCAATTTTCCGACGACATCGTGGAAACGCTGACTGGAACCAAAGGGATTGCCACTTCGAAAATCGCCTTCGTGAGCAACCGCTCGGGCGCAAAGGAAATCTACATCGCCGACTACGATGGCGCGAATGCCGTGCAACTCACCCGCGACGGCGCGATCAGTGTCTCTCCAGCCATCTCGCCGGATGGTCGCCGGGTCGCCTACACCGGCTACCAGAGCGGCTATGCGGACATCTACCTGATTGACACCTCTAGCGGAGCGCGCAGCCGGATTTTGAAATTCCCCGGCACGAACTCTGGTGCGAGCTTTTCGCCGGAAGGCGGACGCATCGCCTGCACGCTGAGCCGCGATGGCAACCCCGAGCTTTATATCGCCGCAGCGAACGGCGGCGGGGCGACCCGCCTCACGCGCACGCGTGGTGTGGAATCCTCCCCGACCTGGTCGCCCAGCGGCACAGAAATCATCTACTCGTCAGACGATCGCGGCGGCCCTCAACTTTTCCGCATCAGTGCTGCGGGAGGTTCTGGCCGACTTGTGCCCACTGGCTTCAGCTACTGCACCGAGCCGAGTTGGTCGCCGGACGGCACGAAGGTCGCCTTCACCGCGCGGCAGGGAGGTTTCAACATCGCCTTGGTGGACCTCGCCAGCGGGATGACACGCATTTTGGCGCAAGGCCAAGATCCAGCGTTCGGACCGAATTCCCGCCATATCATTTACAGCGATGGATCCTCGCTCGTGCTTCTCGATTCATTGAAGGGCCGCCGCACTCCGATCGTCACCAACCTCGGCAAAGTCTCGGAGCCGAGTTGGTCGCGCTGACCCCTCAATAAAACCGCTCGCGTCGGCGGTTGTATTTCACGAGTCCGAATCCAGCGATCGCACCGCCGAGGTGCGCGGCGTTTCCGATGTCGCCAAACCATCCGGTGATCAACAGAAATAGGGAAACGCCTGCAACGATGATCCCGAGCCACATGGCGCGCATGCGGACGGGAACCACAAAAAATATCAGCGCCGTGACAGGCATTTGAGGGAACATGGTCGAGAATGCGGCTACCAATCCGCAAACCGCACCCGAAGCCCCGACCACCACGGACATCCAGGGACTCAACACGATTTGAAGCAACCCGCCGGCGACACCGCAGAGCAGGTAGAAAATCACGAAACGGCGCGGCCCGAAAATCCGCTCGAGGATGTTTCCTGCAAACCAGAGGCCCAGCATGTTCACAAGCAGATGGAAAAATCCGGCGTGGACGAATTGGTAGGTTACGAACTGCCAAATCATCCCCTTGGCAAGCCCCCGTCCACTCAGCCCGAAGACGCTGTCCACAAAATCCGCCAACCCCGGCGAGGCGCCCATGAGGACGAAGACGAGGACATTGATGGCGATCAGCGCCTTGACGGCGGTGATTTGAAAACGGCGATTTACAGCGAACACTGCGGGAAGCTATTTGCGGGCGGCGGAGTTGTCGATGCCCGGCCCGATTCCGACGGCCTGGCGAACGCGGCGCATCACTGAATCGGCCACAGAGGCGGCTTTGTGGGCTCCTTCAGCCAGAATTTTTTCGACATGGCCGGGGTCGGCTTCCAATTCGGCGCGACGCGCACGGAAGGGCATGAAGTAGTCCCACACCGCCTCGAACAGGCGTTTCTTCAGATCGCCGTAGCCGACGCCTCCGTTGAGAAAATCATTTTCCATTGCTCGGTGATCGGCCTCGGAAGCCACTAGCTTGTGGAGCGCGAGGATCACCGAACCCTCGACTGACTTGGGGGACTCGATCGGTGTGGAGTCGGTTTTGATGCCCATAATTTTTTTGCGGAGCGCAGCCTCCGGGGCGAAAAGATCGATCGTGTTGTGGTAGCTCTTGCTCATCTTCGCGCCGTCGAGACCAGGCACGACAGCGGTTGAATCCTGAATCGCGGCCTCCGGGAGTTTGAAAACCTCGCCGAATGCCTCGTTCATCTTGATCGCGATGTCGCGGGTGACTTCGAGGTGCTGTTTTTGGTCGCGGCCGACAGGAACGATGTCGCTGTCGTAGATCAAAATATCTGCGGCCATAAGCACGGGGTAGGCGAAGAGGCCGTGCGAGGCGGCGATCCCGCGGGAGGTTTTGTCCTTGAAGGAATGGCACCGCTCGAGGAGTCCCATCGGCGTGACGGTGCTGAGAATCCACGCCAATTCGGCGACTTGCGGCACATCCGACTGGCGGAAAAAAACGGAACGCGCCGGATCGAGACCGCAGGCGAGAAAATCCAGCGCGAGTTCGCGGACATTCGCGCGGAGGGCGGCGGCGTTTTGAACAGTCGTGAGCGCGTGGAAATCGGCGATGAAGTAATACGCCTCGCCCCGCTCCTGAAGCTCGATCGCGGGCTTCATCATCCCGAAGTAATTGCCGAGGTGCGGCGTGCCGGAGGGCTGGATGCCGGAAAGAATTCGCATCCCGCAGAAGTATCATTTCGGCGCGGGCGGGAACGAACTTTTTTCCAATACAAACACTCCCGCAGCGGCGCGGAGCCTGAATAGGATTGAACTCAACAACAGCGCCGGTATCGTGCGAGGCAATGAAAATCCGCGAAAATCTTTCGCTCCGAACCTTGTCGGCAATCTTGCTGGGGGCCTTGATGCTCGGCCCAGCCTTGGCTCAGGAGAGCTATATCATTATCGACAATCAAACCGGCCAAATCCTCGAAGCCGAAAAGCCAAAGGAGAAACTCCAGGCAGCCAGCCTCACCAAGATCGCCACCTGCATGGTCGTTCTAGACTGGGCGAACCTGAATCAAGTCGATCTCTCCGCCTCGGTTCCTCTCTCCAATGCAGCCTTCACAAACGGCGCCAGCAGCACCGTCGGTCTGCAACCCGGCGACTCCACGAGCCTCCGCGACCTGATGTATTGCGCCCTGCTCGCCTCCGACAATGTCGCCGCCAACGCCCTCGCCGACCATGTGGGATCCCGCATTCCAAATCCCGAGAGCCTTGACCCGATTGGGAATTTCGTTGCGCAGATGAACGCTCTGGCCCGCTCGCTTTTCATGAAGCGCACCCTGTTTCTCAATCCCTCCGGAATGGACAATATGCCCAAGGGCCATGCGCTCCCCTACTCCACAGCCGAGGATTTGGCCCGCCTCACACGCCACGCCTACAACGACGCCGCTTTCAAATTCTATGTCGCGCAGCCATCCCGCGTGATTCATGTCTTGCGCAACGGGCTCGACAATCCCATCGAGATCAAAAACACGAACGAACTCCTTGGCCGAAACGATATCGACGGCGTCAAAACAGGTCGCACCCGCCGCGCCGGCGATTGCCTGATTATCTCTGCGGAACACCCACCCGAGTCGCATCGCGAAGGCGATACGGTGATGGTTACCCCCCGCCGCATCAGTGTGGTTCTGCTGGGTTCGATCGACCGCTTCCGCGACGGCTTGCAACTTCTCAACCGGGGCTGGGCGCTTTACGACACCTGGGCCAGCGAGGGTCGTCCGACCAAAAAGGGATCGACGCTTTGACCCCCGTTCCGATGGACCGAAAACGCATCGGGATTCTCACGAGCGGCGGGGATTGCCCCGGCCTCAATGCAGTGCTTCGCGCCGCCAGCCGCGCCTCCGAAAAGCTCGGATGGGAGTTGATCGGATTCCACGACGGCTTCGAGGGCCTTCTTTCACCTGATGAATTCACAGTTCTCGACCGCAAGACCACGGCCGGGATCATGCACCTCGGCGGCACGCTGATCGGGACGGTAAACCGCGGTCAGTTCGTGAAACGCGGGGGCTTCCGCCAACCTTCCTTCATCCCCGCCGAAATCCTCGGCAAAACGCGCCAGACTTTCCAAAACCTCGGACTCCACGCCTTGATTGTTGTCGGTGGCGACGGCTCGCTCA